>NZ_JADDIL010000115.1:0-18276 GCF_020826795.1 Microtetraspora sp. AC03309
GACCGGCCGACAGGGCGTCACGCACGGCCGGGAGACGTACCTTCAAGTCATAGGCGAGACCGTATTCACGTTCAGCGGCACGGCGGGTGAGACGCAACGCCGCCCGGATCTCGTCGGGTGAATTCTTGTCCGGCTCGGACATTTTCTCCATGCCGGATACGGAAATCTCATACAGGCCGACTTCGGCCATCACGACGGCTTTGCGCGCTTGCACGTGTGCTTCGAGGCGGGCGTAGGCTTGCATCACGATCACGGCGTCGAAGCCGTCCAGCCTGGCGATATCGATCTGCTCCAGCACGGCGGCCAATCCCACGCCTGGGGGCATGTCGCCCAGGCCGTCGGGGATCGGCTGCCGTTCGATATTCACATTGCAACGCTAACAACCGCCACCGACAAAAACGCCGCTCGGGCTGCCGTGCAAAGCACGGGAAATCGTTTAGCTGGAATTCCAGTTTCAGTCGTTAAAGCTGTTGGGTCCCATCGCTTCTCGTCCTGTGCCGCGCCGCCGCGCAGGTGCTCGGGGGCGCGATCGCGGTCGGCGCCCGAGGCCGGCCCGCCGGTGACCCCGCTCTCGACGGGATCTCAGCGGGAGAGGAAGCGGCGTAGGCGCGAGGCGGGCGTCTTGGTGGGTTCCGACCCCGATGCCCGCTCTGCTCCCGGCGGACTCTCCGGCGCCTGGGACGGAGAGCCCGGCTCCGGGCGGCCTTCGGTCGCAGGTGCCACGCGCGGCATCGACTTCGTCGGCGGGACCAGATCCCGCTCCTGTCCCCTGACCGGCTTCCGCGTTCGCTCCGGTTCCGGTCGCCTACGTCCCGTCATCGGTTCGGGTTCCGGGGCGGGAAGCAGGCCGAGCGATTCCAGACGGCGGTGTTTGAAATAGCGCGCGGTACCGCTCTCGCCGATGTACGCCTCGGCCGCCTCGCGCAGGTCCGGATGCGCCGAGCTGCGCATGCAGTACCCGACCGCTCGGACCAGGGCGCGCAGGTCCACGGGAGGCGGCTCCTCGATCGATCCGTCGGCGGCGAGCCGGGGTAACGCGGCATCGGCGATCGTCGCGGGGATCCGGTTGCTGTTCTCGTACGGCGAGAGCCGTTCGAGAACCAGGTCGCCGCCCACGGTCGCGACCGGGATGCCGAAAAAGCGCCGCGCGGTCGTCAGCGCCGTCGAGAAGCACCCGACGACCAGCCGCGGGCGATGTACGGCGAAGCAGACCTCGGCGGGGATCGTCCCCGGCGTGATCAGCAGTTCGACCCCGAGTTCTTCGGCGAGCGGCCGGAGCTCGCGCGCGTGTCGCCGCCCGGCGGCCGGGTGGGGTTTGAAGACCACCTGCCGGTGGCCCCGGGCGGCCAGGCCGCGCAGCATCGTCTCGTGCAGTCCCGCTTCCTCGGCGGAGGTCAGGATGCCGAGGGAGGAGAGGTACTGCCCGAGGATGACGGCCTCCCAACCCGGTCCGTCCGCGCGCGGTCCCTCGCGGCCTGCCTCACTGCGCGGAGCAGCCCCGCTCGACGGCTCCCTGCTCGACGGCTCCGCGATCGGACATCCTTCGCTCGGCGCCGGGACGTTCGGAACGGCAACCGGAATCCTGGCCGGCATCTCGTCTGATGCGGCACCGGGCAGGACGGCCACATCTGACAGCCCCGCTGGGGCGGCATCAGGGAAGGCGCCGGCCGGGATCTCGGAGGCGGCTACGGATGGGGCGTCGTTTCCGGTCTGCCCGATCACGTGGGTGAAGGCGGATCCGGACACGACCTCGGGCGGCACGCCGTACTCGGACAGGAGCAGGGGAACGAGCCCGGGCACGAGATCGAGGTGGAGCAGGCGGGTGACGCGGCCGGCGATCTCCGCGGGCAGCGGGATGCGGGTGGGACCGTAGCTCATCAGGCCGTCCGAGTAGACGCTGATCGGCAGGTCCTTGAGCAGTCCCGCGAGCGTACGGGAGGGCGGCACGGCGATCGACTCGACGACCAGTTCGTCGGGCTCGCCCAGGTGTGCCGACAGGAGACGGCCCAGCATCGGCACCTCAACCGAGCGGGCCTTCCACTCCGACGGGTGCAGCGGGGCGATGATCGCGTTCCAGGACACCACCTCGTCGAACCGGTCGCGGATCCCCGCGAAGCCGGGGGTCTCGTCGAGGGCGGGGGTGATCTCGGGGATGGCCGCGTTGTTCGACACCAGCAGGATTCTCCGTCCGGTGCCGAACCGGCCCTCGTCGCAGGCCGCCGCGAGGGTCATCGCGCCGAACAGTGTCGAGGCGCAGAACAGCGTGGTCCGTGCCATGTCCCTCCCATGATCCGTGTCATGCCGTTCCTGCGAGCTGAACCGAACCGTCCCCACCCCACCGCTCCGGGTGCCCGTGTCAGGGCAGTCCGAGGGACTCGACGAGGGCACGGCGGTCGGGGTCCATTCCGGCGAGCGCCTCAGCCGGGACGCGCCGGAGGACCGCGGCGGCCCGCTCCTCGAACCTCGCCCGCAGTTCGGGGGTGAAGCGGTCGATCAACTCCACGTGGTGCGCGAGCAGCCCGGTGAGGTTGCGCGCGGCCTTGAGGAGGAACCCGGGCTCCACCTCGTCCAGGATCGTCTCGTACGCGGTGAAGAAGTCGAGCTGCCGCTCGTCCCCGACCGCGGTCAGCGACCCGGGCACCCCGCGCCGGTAGAACACGCCCGCGAGGGACACCACGGCGAACGATCGCGCCTTCCGGTGCAGCCGCCAGATCCACGGGCGGTCTTCGGCGGTCCGCAGGCCGTCCGGGAAGGCGAGCAGCGGTCCGAGGTCGCGGCGGTAGATCCCGGCCCACGCGTACGCGTAGTCCACCATCGTCCTGGCGTCGAACGGCAGGATGGCGTCCCGAGGGTCGAGGACCGTGTCACGCCTGCTCTCCGGGGCCCGCAGCAGCTCCCGTTTTCGGCCCTCGACCTGGACGTGGTCCACCCGGACGAAGTCGCATCCGAGCGCGTCGATCGAGGCCACCATTTCGGCCAGGTATCCGGGCGCCACCCAGTCGTCCCCGTCGAGGAACGTCACATACCGTCCCGAGGCCAGCGCGAGCCCGGCGTTCCTGGCGCCGCCCGCACCGGCGGGTACGGCGTTGCGCAGGAGCCGGAACCCCGGCAGGTCGGCGCGGAAGTCCTCGGCCACCGCCGAGGTAGCGTCCACCGACCCGTCGTCGACGACGATGACCTCGAGGTCAGGGTGCGGATCGCGGGTCAGGGACGTGAGCGCGTCCGCCAGGTACGGCTCGCCGTCCCGGACCGCGACGATCACCGAGAGCGCGGGCACGCGCCGCCTCCCGTCACCGGGTCGCACTCGATCACCGGGCCGCCTCCACCACGAGAGCCGTCTTGAGAACGGTCACGAGAGGCATCACGGCGCGGGGACGCGGCGGAGGCGGGCCCGCGGGGCCTCCTCACCGGGGAAGACGCGCTTGACTCCGTCTCCCATCGCGGACTCGATGATGCGGATGTCCCTGACCAGGTGCTCCAGGCCGCTCGGCTCCAGCGAGGCGGCGTGGTCGGAGCCCCACATCGTCCGGTCCAGGGTGATGTGCCGCTCGACGGCCACCGCGCCCAGGGTGACGGCCGCGAGGGAGATCTGCAGACCGCGCTCGTGGCCCGAGTAGCCGACCGGCACGCCGTACCGCTCCTGAAGCGTGACGATCGTCCGCAGGTTGGCCTCCTCCGGAGGCAACGGGTACGTGGAGGTCGCGTGCATGAGCACCAGACCGGAGGTGCCGAGGATCTCCACGGCCCGGTCGATCTCCTCGATCGTGGACATGCCGGTCGAGAGGATGATCGGCTTGCCGGTCGCGGCGAGGGCGCGCAGCAGCTCGTGGTCGGTGACCGAGGCGGACGCCACCTTGTGCGTGACGACGTCCATCTCCTCCAGGAACTCCACCGAGGGGACGTCCCAGGGCGAGGCGAACCATTCGATGCCGCGTGCCGCGCAGTACTTGGCGATCTCGGTGTACTCGTCCCGGCCGAACTCCGTCCGGATCTTGTACTCGAGGTAGGTCATCTCACCCCACGGCGTCTGCCTCATCTGGCCGCGCTGCTCCGGCGGCACGCAGATCTCCGGCGTGCGCTTCTGGAACTTGACCGCCTGGCAGCCCGCGTCGGCCGCGACGTCGATCAGCCTGCGGGCGATCTCGAGGTCGCCGTTGTGGTTGATGCCGATCTCGCCGATCATGTAGACGGGCAGGCTGGGGCCGACCAGGGACTCGCCGATCCGCACCGGCGCGCCCTTGACGCGCAGCGGCGGCCGCGCCACCCGTCGGGGCTCGGCGGGGCTCTCCGACTCCGGCCGGGCCGCGAGCACCCGGTCGCACAGTTCCCGTACGGCTCCCGCCCCGCCGGCATGGGTGAGCACCACCCGGGCGGCCGCACGGACCCGGGGATGGGCGTCGGGGACCGCGACCGGCCAGCCGACGAGCGCCATGCAGCGGAGATCGTTGACGTCGTTGCCGACGTAGGCCACCCGCGCCGGGTCCAGCCCTTCGATCGCCAGCCAGTCGCGCAGCGCGGTCTCCTTGGCGTTGAGCCCCTGCAGCACCGGCACGCCGAGCTTGCGGGCACGGGCGGCCACCACCGGGTTGCGCTCGGTCGAGAGCACGAGCAGCCGGACGCCGGAGCGCTTGAGCAGCGCCACCCCCATGCCGTCGGACCGGCTGACCGCGACCATCTCGCGCCCCTCGGAGTCGACGTACGCGCGGTCGTCGGTGTGCACGCCGTCGAAGTCGGTCACCACGGCGTCCACGTCGATCGGCAGCGGCTCGTCCACGAACGGGGCGAGCGCCCGTACGATCTCCAGGTCCTCGGGTGTGTCGACCTCCACGGCGTGCCGGGCGGGGACCGGCTGGACGGCGACCCGGCCGAAGAAGCGGTGCCCGTGCTCGCGCAGGCCGTCCGTGCGCATCACGTAGAAGGCGCCGGTCTCGCGGTAGTGCGGCTCGCGGTCCTGCCTACGCGGGCGGGTGGCGGGATCGTGGTTGACGCCGGCGCCCGCGCCGGTCCACACGAACTCGTACGTCTCCATACCGGAGAAGACGACGTCCGCCTGACCGTCGAGGACCCGGCCGACGGCGGCGTCCAGGTCGTCAGGGTCGATGAAGGCGCTGGTGCACTGCACGAGGAGGACCACCTCCGGCTCCTCGGGGAGCGTGCCGAGCGCGTGCAGTACGGCCGACTCACTGGAGGCGACGGCTCCGCTCAGCTCCGAGGGACGCTCGACGACCCGCGCGCCCGCCTCCCTGGCGGCCGTGGCGATGCCCTCGTGATCCGTGCTCACCACGACGTCGTCGATGAGCCCGGCCCGCAGGCAGGCGCCGACGGCGCGGGCCACCAGGGGGACGCCCCCCACCCTTTCCAGGTTCTTCAGCGGTACGCCCACCGAACCGCCACGGGCGGGGACAACGGCAAGGACTCGCACGGGGCACTCCTTCTACCTGCGACGACGCCCCAGATGTCCGGGGGTGTCCCAGAACCTAGTCAGGGGGATGTCACGCAGGGGGTGCCCGAGCTGAACACCCAGGGGCGCCCGTATTAACTTTCCGTGCGCGCGTCCGAGCGCGGTGAGACCGGTGATGCCTCCGACGGCGCGCCGCTGGAGGCATCACGTCTGGGTCGTCGTGCCCGTGCCCGTGCCTGTGTCGGTGTCGGTGTCGGTGTCGGGGGCCTCCGTACCGGGGCTGATGGGAATCCGTGCGAGGAAGAGCGCGCCGCTGTCGGTGTCCTCCACCCGGATGCTCCCGTGGTGCGCCTGGATGACCTCGCGCGCGATGGCCAGGCCGAGCCCGGTCCCGCCCTGGTCCCTGCTGCGTGCCGCGTCGAGCCGGGTGAACCGCTCGAAGATGCGCTCGCGGTCCTCCTCGGGGACGGGGTCCCCGTCGTTGCCCACGGCGAGCACCGCATCGTCGCCGTCGCGGCCCACCTCGACGGTGATCAGGCTCTTGGCGTGCCGTTCCGCGTTGTTCAGCAGGTTGACCAGCACCCGGGAAAGATGGGTGTTCACTCCGGTGACCGTCACCCCCGGCGTGACCCGCAGGTCGATCTCGATCGGCCCGGAACGCCGGCGGTTCACCTCGGTCGTGGCCAGCGCCCCGAGATCGATCTTCTCCCGCATGGAGCGGTCGGTCGTGCCGATCCGGGCGAGGAAGAGCAGGTCGCTCATGATCGCCTCAAGGCGCTTGGTGTCGCGCAGCGCCGCCTTCATGGCCTCCGGGTGGTCGTCGGGGTGCGGCAGCGCGCTCTCCAGTTGGGCGCAGATGCCGGTGATCGGGGTGCGCAGCTCGTGCGAGGCGTCGGCCGCGAACTGCCGCTGCTGGGTGACCGCCCGCTCCAGCCGCGCCAGCGCCTCGTTGACGGTGCGGGCCAGCCGGGCGATCTCGTCATGGCCCGGGGGTTCGAGCACCCGGGAGCTCAGGTCGCTGCCGCTGATGGCCGCGAGCTGTGACCTGATGGCCTCCACCGGGCGCAGCGCGCGCCCGGCGATCTTCCACGACACCCACGCGATGACCGCCGCGAGCAGCGCGACCACGCCGGCGAGGATCAGTTCGAGCAGCCGGGTGTGGGTGATGACGGGCTGCTGGCGCCCCGCGAAGACGACCGGCGCGCCCGGCTGTGTACCGGTGCGCAGCGCGACCATGTAGGCGCACTTGCCTCCCGGCAGGGTGCAGGCGACGAACTCGGTGAACCTGTCGTCCGGGCGCGGCCAGTTCGGGCTCAGGACGGGCAGCTCGCGCGCGGACGCGCTGGCCGCGACGACCTGCCGGGACGGTGTGACGACCTGGATCAGTTCGGACGCCCTGCGCGTGCGGATGGGGTTGTGCAGCGTTCCCTCACGTACGTCGGCCGCGATCTTGGAGGCGATCTGCCGTGATTCCTCCCACATGTGCGCGCTGACGGCACGCCGGATCCCGTAATCGGCTCCGATCCCGAGCGGGATGAGGACGAGCAGCGCGACGACCGTCGTGATCAACGTCAGGCGGGCATGTATGGACAGCCCGCGCAGCCAGGGGAGGGACATTTCTTGAGGCTACTGACCGTGATCCCGCGCGGATTCGCGACACCGGAAAGATCTGACTAAACCTGTTCAAAGTGCCGCATTGGGGGAGCATGCGCCCGTGGAGGCCCGTACGACGAGTTCCGGCTCGAACAGGTGCTCCGCCGCCTTGCCGCCCCGGCCTCTGATCTCGTCGATGAGGGTGCGCACGGTCGCCACGCCGATCGCCAGGACCGGTTGGCGGACGGTCGTGAGCGGCGGATCGGTGAACGACATCAGCAGCGAGTCGTCCGCCCCCACCACGGAGACGTCCTCGGGCACGCGCAGGCCGCGGCGCCGCGCCGCCCGGATCGCGCCGAGTGCCATCAGGTCGCTGCCGCAGACGAGCGCGGTCGCTCCCTGCTCGATAAGCCGGTTCGCCGCCGCCTGGCCGCCGGTGACGTCGAACGTGGTGAGCTCGACGAGCTCGCCGGCCCCGGGACCGAGCAGTTCCCGCATGGCCTGGCGGAACCCGGCGAGCCGCCGCCGGACGGGGGAGTAGCGGGCCGGCCCGCTCAGGAAGCCGATCCTCCGGTGGCCGAGGTCGATCAGGTGCCGGGCCGCGATCCGCCCCGCGACGCCGTCGTCGCACGACAGAGTCGGTACGGCGAGGCCGGGCAACTCGCCGTTGACGAACACGATCGGCATGCGCTGCCGTCTGAGGTCCTCGTAGCGGGAGCGGTCGATCGTGGTGTCGGCGTGCAGCCCGGAGACGAAGACGATGCCGGAGACGCCCCGGTCCAGCAGCATGCCGACGTACTCGTCCTCGCCTGCGCCCTCGGGCGTCATGGTGCCGAGGACGGCGGTGTAGCCGTGCCGCGCCAGATTGCTCTCGATGACCTGCGCGAACAGCGGGAACACGGGATTCTGCAGCTCGGCGACGATCAGCCCCACGAGGCCGGAGCTGCGTGGCCGCAAGGCGCTCGGGCGCTCGTAACCCAGCACGTCGAGTGCGGTGATCACCGCTCTTCTCGCGCTCGCGCTCACTCCCGGGCGCTCATTGAGCACGCGGGAGACGGTCGCCTTGCTGACGCCCGCCTGCCGGGCGATGTCGTCGAGTCGTACTGCCATGGGGGGATTCCGATCCGCTCGCTGGAACGTCCCAAGGAATCTTGAAACATTGCAGCAAATTTGTGCAACCCCTTTCAAGAACCGAAATGTCTTGTTAACTTCTCCGCACACCGCGCGGTTTCCCCCCATCCAGGGCTCCGGCCCTTCCCTCCTTCCCTGGAGCAATGCTGTGCGCAGAACCTTCGGAGCGCTCGCTCCCCGTCCGGCCCCGCGCCTGGTCTCCGGTCTGGCCCTCGGTCTGGCCGCCTGCCTGGCGCTCACCGCCTGCGGCGGCAGCGGCGGCAGTGCCGGCGGCGACACCGCGACCGGCAAGGCGTCCTCCGCGGCGCCCGCCGAGAACGCCGAGGCCGCCACGCTGACCATCTGGGCCGACCAGAAGCGGTCCGAAACCCTCAAGCAGTTCGCCGACGCCTTCGCGAAGGAGAACGGCGTCAAGGCGGACATCGTGGTCGTCGCCCAGAACCAGCAGCAGACGTTCGTCACCGCCTCCCAGGCGGGCAAGGGCCCCGACGTCCTCGTCGGCGCCCACGACTGGATCGGCAACCTGGTCCAGAACGGGCTGATCGACCCCATCCAGATGACCCAGGACCAGCTGGACGGGTACGTGGACGTCGCCCGCAAGGCCGTCACCTACGACGGGCAGGTCTACGGCGTGCCGTACGCGGTGGAGAACCTGGCGCTGTACCGCAACACCGACCTGGCGCCCGAGGCGCCCAAGACCTTCGACGAGCTGGTCGCCACCGGCGCGAAGCTCAAGGCGGCCGGCAAGGTCAAGGAGATCGTGGGATACCCGATCAGCCAGCAGGACGGCCAGTCCGGCGACACGTACCATATGTACCCCCTGTACACCTCCGGAGGCGGCCACCTGTTCGGGACCAAGCCGAACGGCGACCCGGACCCGGCCGACCTCGGCGTCGGCACGCCCGAGTCGATCGCCGCATTCGAGAAGGTGGCCGAGTTCGGCGAGAAGGGCGCGGGCGCGCTCAAGCGCTCCTTCACCTCCGACAACTCGGCCGCGCTCTTCGCCGACGGCAAGACGGCGTTCATGGTCTCCGGACCGTGGCGGCTGGCCGACGTGCGCACCGCGGGCGTGAAGTACGACGTCACCCCGGTGCCCGGGTTCAAGGGCGGCGATCCCGCCCGCAGCTTCGTCGGCGTCCAGGCGTTCTTCGTGGCCAGCAAGGGCAAGAACAAGGCCCTCGCGCAGGAGTTCGTCACCAACACGCTGGCCTCGGCCGAGGTGTCCCAGGCGCTGTTCGACGCCGAGCCGCGCATGCCCGCGCTGAAGAGCGCCCTGGCGTACGCCTCGGCCAAGGACCCCGACGTCGCCAAGTTCGAGGCCGCCGCGGAGAACGGCGTGCCGCTGCCCGCGATCCCGCAGATGGTCGCCGTCTGGGGACCGTTCAACACGCTCATCCACGCCGTGGTCAAGGGCGAGAACGTCGGCCCCGCCGTGAAGGCCGCGGGCAAGGCCATCGCCGAGCAGCTCGGGCAGAACGGATGACGATCACGCGGAACCCCGCCCGGTCCGACCGGGCGGGGGCCGGTGCGGCGCACTCGCGTGCGCGGACCTGGCCGGGTTCGGCGACGGGTGTCGCCGTCCGCGTCCTCGCCCTGGGCCTCATCGTCGGCATCGCCCTGTGGGCCGCGGCCCCGCTGGTCTCCTCCGGAGACTGGACCGGCATGGCGATCACCGCGGTCGCGACCGGGATCGCCCTGTGGGCCTACCTGACCCCGCGCCGGCTGCCCGCCAAGTATCTGCTGCCCACCACGTTCCTCCTGGTGGCATTCCAGGTGTTCCCCGTCCTCTACACGATGTCGCTCGCCCTCACCAACACCGGTGACGGGCACCTCGGCACCAAGTCGGAGGCGATCACCGCGATCGAGACGTCGTCCGTACGGCGTGAGGCGGGCTCGGCCGAGTTCCGCCTCACCGTGGCCGAGAAGGACGGCGCCCTCGTCTTCCTGCTGGCCGATCCCGCCAAGCGGGCCGCGTACGCCGGGACCGGGGACGGGCTGCGGGAGATCGGCGGTGCGTCCCTCGGCCCCGGCGGGCGGATCACCGCCGCCGAGGGGTACACCGTCCTGACGGCGGCCCAGGCGTCGGCGCGGAGCGCGGAGATCACCGCGCTGGCGGTGCCCGTGAAGGGTGGCGCCATCCGGAGCCAGGGTCTGACCCGCGCCTACCAGGGCAGAGCCGCGCTCGCCTACAAGGCCGGCTGCGACTGCGTGAGCGGCGACGGCAAGATCTGGAGGTCCGACGAGGAGCAGGGCAGGTTCGTCGCCGAGGACGGCAGCGCGCTCCCGCAGGGATGGAAGGTCGGCGTCGGGCTGTCCAACCTCGGCGCGGCCCTGACCAACCCGAAGATCAACGCGCACTTCGTCGGCGTCTTCGTGTGGAACCTCTTCTACGCGATCGCGGTCGTCGCGCTCACCGCCGCGCTGGGCCTGGCCGCCGCACTGGTGCTGCACCATCCGCGGATGCGCGGCGTCCGCGCCTACCGGACCCTGATCGTGCTGCCGTACGCGATGCCCGCGTTCGCGATGCTGCTCGTGTGGCGTGACATGTTCAACACCGACTTCGGCCTGATCAACCGGATGCTCGGCCTGCACACCGACTGGCTCGGCACGCCGTTCACCGCGCGGCTCTCGGTGCTGCTCGTCCAGCTCTGGCTGGGATTCCCGTACATGTTCCTGGTGGCGACGGGCGCGCTGCAGACGATCCCCCGGGAGTACTTGGAGGCGGCCGAGGTGGACGGCGCCTCACCCTGGCAGCGGTTCAGGAAGGTCACCCTGCCGCTGCTGCTCCTCGCGCTCGCGCCGCTGCTCGTGTCGTCGTTCGCGTTCAACTTCAACAACTTCAACGGCATCTTCCTGGTGACCTCCGGCGGGCCGTTCCCGTCGGACAACCCCACGGTCGGCGCCACCGACCTGCTGATCACTTACACGTTCCGGCTCGCGTTCGGTCAGCAGGGCGCGCAGTACGGTCTGGCCGCGGCGATGTCGATCTACGTCTACCTGATCGTCGCGGTGATCTCGATCATCGGCTTCCGGCGTACCCGGGCGTTCAAGGAGGTGACGTGATGCGCACGATCGTGTGGCGGCACGCCGCAGCGGTACTCGTCACGGCGTTCGCGGTGCTGCCCATCGTGTTCGTGGTGTCGGCCGCGCTCAACCCGATCGGGACGCTCAGCTCGGCCACCCTCGTGCCGCGCGGCGCCGGCCTCGGGAACCTCCTCCGGCTGTTCGAGGAGACCCACTTCTGGACGTGGTACCGCAACTCGGTCGTCGTCGCCGGGCTGACCGCGGCCCTGGCCGTCGCCGTCTCCGCCCTCGCCGCGTACGCGTTCAGCAGGTTCCGTTTCGCCGGGCGGCGCGCCGGGCTGGTGAGCCTGCTCGTCATCCAGGCGTTCCCGCAGTTCCTCGCGATCGTCCCGCTGTACGTGATCTTCAGCGCGATCAGCGACAACTGGCCGGTGTTCGGGCTGAACAGTGTCTGGGGCGTCGTCCTGCTCTACATCGGCGGGCAGGTCGGGGTGAACACCTGGCTGATCAAGGGCTTCTTCGACTCGATCCCCAAGGAGCTCGACGACGCCATGATGATCGACGGCTGCACCCACACCCAGGCGTTCCTCCGGGTCGTCCTGCCGCTCGCCGCGCCGGTGCTGGCGATCAGCGGCCTGCTCGTGTTCATCGCCACGATCAACGAGTTCCTCATCGCGAGCGTCTTCCTCACCGGCGACGACGCCCGCACGCTCGCGGTCGGGCTGTTCGGCCTGCTCGCCGACCAGCGCAACGCCAACTTCGGCATGTTCGCCGTCGGGACGCTGCTTACCGCGATACCGACGGTCCTCGTGTTCCAGTTTCTGCAGAGATACATCGTCCACGGGCTCACCGCGGGCGCCGTGAAGGGATGAAGATGCTCGATCGGGGATTCCACCACGACGGATCGGCCGACCACGTCAGCACGCTCGCGCCCGAGCCGGGCGAGACGGTCGCGGTGTTCGTCCGTACGCCGAGGGCGCACAGGAGCGGCGTCTACGTCCGTTCCGCGCCCGACGGCGAGCCGCACTTCACCGAAGCCGTCATCGACAGGGAGACCGAGCACGAGATCTGGTGGCGGGCCGACGTGGTCGCGCGCAACCCGGTCACGCGCTACCGCTTCCTGCTCGCCGGATCGCCGGCCTCGCCGGGCTACCGCTGGCTGAACGGCACCGGGCTGCACGGCAACGACGTGCCGGACGCGGGCGACTTCCGGCTGCTCACCCACGCCGCGCCGCCGGAGTGGGCCCGCGACGCCGTGGTCTACGAGATCTTCCCCGACCGGTTCGCCCGCTCCTCCGCGCGGCACACGCTGCCCGCGTGGGCGGAGGAACGCGGCTGGGACGACCCGGTCGCGGGAAGCGGCCCCTCCACGCCCGTCCAGATCTTCGGCGGCGATCTGGACGGCGTGCGGGAGCGGCTCGGGCACGTCGCCGCGCTGGGGGCGAACACGCTCTACCTGACCCCGGTCTTCCCCGCCCCGTCCAACCACCGGTACAACGCCTCGTCGTTCGCGGAGATCGATCCCCTGCTCGGCGGCGACGCCGCGTACCGCAGGCTCGTGGACGAGGCGCACGCGTACGGCATGCGGATCCTCGGCGACATCACGACGAACCACTGCGGGCACACCCACCCCTGGTTCCAGACCGCGCTTGCGGACAAGGGGGCGCCGGAGCGGGAGATGTTCCTCTTCGGCGACGAGGGACTCGGCTACGAGGCGTGGATGGGCGTCGCGTCGCTGCCGAAGCTCGACTGGACGAGCACCATGGTCGGCCAGGCCATGATCGAGGCGGACGACTCGGTCATCCGCCGCTGGATCCGCTTCGGGCTGGACGGCTGGCGGGTCGACGTCGCGAACATGACCGCCCGGCTGCGCGGGACCGACCTGACCCGCGAGGTGGCCGCGCGTTTCAGGCGGGCGATGGCGGAGGAGAACCCCGAGACGCTGCTGGTCGCCGAGCACGCCCACGACGCCGCCGGCGACCTCGACGCGGACGGCTGGCACGGGACGATGAACTACGCGGGATTCACCCGCCCGGTGTGGAGCTGGCTGCGCGGGCCCGGCGTCCAGCTGCCCTTCCTGGGCGTGCCCGCGCCCATCCCGCGGCTCGGCGGTGACCGGATCGTCACCACGATGCGCTCCTTCGCCGCGCAGACGTCCTGGCGGTCCCTCACGCACTCGTGGTCGCTCGTGAGCTCCCACGACACGGCCAGGATCCGTACGGTTTGCGGCGGCGACCGCGCTCTCGTTGAGGTCGCGGCGGGCCTGATGTTCACCCTTCCGGGCACCCCGATGGTCTTCGCCGGCGACGAGATCGGCATCGAGGGCGCCTGGGGCGAGGACGGCCGCCGCACCATGCCCTGGGACCGGCCCGACACCTGGGACACCCGCACCCTCGCCGCGTACCGCGATCTGGCGGCGCTGCGGCGTGGTGAGAACGCCCTGCGGCACGGCGGCCTGCGGTGGTTGCACGCCTCAGAGGACGCGCTGGTCTTCCTCAGGGAACGCGCGGGGGAGCGGCTGCTCGTGCTCGCCGCGCGTGCCCCGCACGACCCCGTACGGCTGCCGCTCGGCCGCGGGGGCGTGCCGGTGTACGGCTCGGCGGAACTGCTCGCCGGCGAGGACGGCACGCACGTCCTTCCTTCGGACGGCCCGGCCTTGCACGTCTGGCGGCTCCACTGAGGCCGGACCTGCCTTCCGGGCGGGTTCCAAGGGTTGACCGGACGAGCCCCATGTGACAGGAGTGCTTCGTGAAGCGGACACTCACGAGGCTCCTGAGCATGCTGGCGGCGCTGGTTCTCACAGCCGTCGCCCTGTCCGGTTGCGGGCGCGGCACCGTCCCGGGGGTGCGGGACGGTGCCGCGCGGGTCACCGCACGCGAGCCCGGAAGCGGGCGGGCGGAACGGCTGACCATCCGGTCACCCGCGCTGGGCCGGCCCGCGAACGTGTGGGTGCTGAAGCCCAAGGGGTGGACCGAGGGCTCCACCGGCTGGCCGGTGCTCTACCTCCTGCACGGCTGCTGCGTCAGCGGAGGGGACGACTGGCTCACCTACGGCGAGGCGGAACGCGTCACCGCGGACCTTCCGGCCGTCGTCGTCCTCCCCGAGGCGGGCCGGATGGGCTGGTACGCCGACTGGAGGAACGGCCCGGCCTGGGAGACGTTCCACATGAAGGAGGTCCGCGGGATCGTCGAGCCGATGTACGGCGTCGGCGACCGCAGGGCCGTCGCGGGCCTGTCCATGGGTGGCCATGGCGCCATGGGCTACGCGGCACGGCATCCGGGGGTCTTCGAGGCCGCCGCGTCGTTCTCCGGCGTCCTGGACATCCGCCGCGATCCCGACGGGTTCGGGCGGTTCCTGCGGGACAACGGGGCCGAGCCGAGGGACATCTGGGGCGAACCGGGAGCGAGCCCGGACGGCTGGCGCGCGCACAATCCCACGGACCTCGTGGGCGCATTGAAGGGGACGCGGCTCTACGTGTCCGGCGGTGACGGCCGGCCGGGTCCCCTGGACGGGCCCGGCGTCGCGCACGACGCGAGTGAGGCGTCGATCCTGGAGCAGAACCGCGGCTTCGTGGCCGCGGCGGCGCGGGCCGGGGTCGACGTCCGCACCGACTTCTACGGCGCCGGTACCCATCGCTGGCCGTACTGGACCCGCGCGCTCGAACGCGCTCTGCCCCTCCTGCTGCCGCCCCAGGGGTGAATCAGACATCGCTATACGCATGCCACTTTTTCGCGAAAAAAAGGCTTTTGACGGATAAACTGGACGAGCCTGAATGCGCGACGCGGCCGGCCAGGGGGCGCCATCATGACCGAGCACAGAACCCGGCACCACGCACAGGACAGAACGCAGGGCAGAACACGGGGCAGGACACAGGACAGTGCGCACGGAATGACGCGTACCAGGACGCGGGGAGCCGTCGACTGCCGGCGGATCTACGAGGACGCCTCGCCGTCCGACGGCGTACGGGTGCTCGTCGATCGCGTTTGGCCACGAGGGATGCGCAAGGAGAACGCGCACGTCGACGAGTGGCTGAAGGACGTCGCACCGTCCACCGAACTGCGCCGGTGGTACGGGCACGAGCCGAGCCGCTTCCCGGAGTTCCGCCGGCGCTACCTCGCCGAGCTGCGCGAACCCGACCGCAGGCGGGCCGCGGAGCACCTGCGGGACCTCGCCGGTCACGGCGGGCTGACACTGCTCACCGCGACGCGCGACATCGGGCACAGCCAGGCGGCCGTCCTCGCCGAGTGGCTGGCGGAGGGCCAGTGACGAACGCGTGATCCCGCCGCTCGGGGCGTGACGGGCGCCCGGCCGTCAGTGACAGCCGGGCGGCGGCAGCGTGCGTGACATCTGCCGGGAACACGCCCGAAATCTTTTTCCGGCACTGTTGGTGCCGGAAGAGAGGGGACGGGATGCTGCTGCGGCTACGCGTTTCGCTGCCGGACCGGCCCGGGGTGCTCGGCCAGGTGGCGCGTGCCTTCGGTGTCATGGGAGCGGACATTCTGCAGGTCACGGTGCTCGAACGGGATTCCGGGCGGGCCGTCGACGATTTCACCGTGTCCTGGAGCGGCGTGCTCAGCGCGGAGGAGCTGCGCGAGCGGGTCAGCGTGGTACCCGGCACCAAGGTCGAGGCCGCCTGGCGGACGCGCGAGGTGCCCGGAGCCAACCCGGACTACGACCTCCTCGGACACGTCGCGGCCGATCCCGGCCGCGCGTTGCCCACTCTGGTGGACGCCGTGCCCGATCTCGTCAGCGCCGACTGGGCGGTGGCGGTGAGCGCCGTGGACGGCGCTCTCGTGCACGGCAGCTGGCAGGCGCCGGAGACGGTGTCCTGGTCGGACCTGGTCCTGATCCGCCCGTCGTCGGTCACCTTGGACGGCCCGGTGCACGTGCTGAGCGTGCCGCTGCCGCCCATGGCGGGGGACGGCCTGCACCTGGTGGTGGCCAGGAGCCAGGGCCCCGCGTTCCACCGGGTCGAGCTCGACCGGATGGTCCGGCTGATGGAGCTCGTCGAGGTCCTGGTCAGGTCGGGAGTCAAGGCGTAGGCGAGCGGTCTCCTAGCGGCGCGGCGGGTCGATCCTGCCGCCGGCCTGGGTGAACAGCATGAGCCGGGAGACGTCCACGGCCACCCGGCCGTGCTCGCCCGCCCGCCAGACGGGCCGCCCGCCGAGCCGCACGATGAGGTCCGCCCTGCGGTGGGTGCCCCCGATCGACGGCGGGGGCGTGTGCTCGCCGGCGTCGTCCGCGGCGCCCCACAGGCGGCGCATCATGGACCGGGCCCTGCTCCCGTTCGCGCCGCCCGCGTAGGCCTTGTGCCGCGGGTCCGGTGGCTCGGGCACGGTCACGGAAGGGATCCCGGCCTCGAGGTAGGCGAGCCACTCGTGACCGTGGTACTCCAGGGTGCGGACCCGCCCGAAGAAGCTCGGCCCCTCGGCCTTCTCCGGCATCGGAGCGAGGGCGTCGGGCCGGATGCCGACGATGATCTGCGACCCGGTGTGCTGTGACACCGCGTAAGCACGTGGATCGGTCCACGGCATCGTGATCTGGTGCGGCCCGAAGTCGAGCAGGATGAACTGGTTCTGCGGGGTGCGCACGGTCGCGGCGAGCAGGTTGAGCTGCTGCGAGCTGAGGAACGCCGCGGTGAACGCGGTGGCCGGGTCGTTGTAGACCTGGGCCGGCGTACCGATGTCCTGCAGGACGCCCCGGTTCATGATGGCGATCCGGTCGGCCAGGGTGAGCGCCTCGACCTGGTCGTGCGTGACGTACACGGTCGTGACCCCGAGCGCCCGCACGAGGGAGGAGATCTCCATCCGCAACTCGGTGCGCATGCCGGCGTCCAGGTTGGACAGCGGCTCGTCCATGAGGAAAAGCGACGGCTGGCGGACGATCGCGCGGCCCATGGCGACGCGCTGGCGCTGGCCACCGGAGAGCGTCCCGGGGCGGCGGTCGAGTGTCTCGTCGATGTGCAGGGCGCGGGACAGTTCCACGACCCGTTCCCGCGTCATGCCGGGATCGGCCTTGGCGATCTCCAGGGGGAAGGACAGATTCCCCCGGACCGTGCGATGGGGATAGAGCGCGCCGTTCTGGAAGACCATGGCGACGTCGCGGTCACGGGGCGCCAGATGGTTGGCGAACTTTCCGCCCAACCACAGGTCGCCCGCGGTGATTTCCTCAAGGCCGGCGATCATTCGGAGAAGTGTGGACTTGCCGCACCCGGAAGGGCCGAGGAGAACGAGGAGCTCGCCTTCCTCCGCTCGCAGGTTCATCCGGTCGACGGCGAGGAATCCGCCGGGATAAACCTTGGTCACGTTGTCGAGAACCACCGCACTCATGACAGCACCCCGGCTGGCCGCCTGTCCCTGCATTCGCACCCGTTGAACCGCTCGCCGCGCTCGCTCATCTGGAGACTCGCTTCTCCTCGGGCACAAGGTGCCCGGACCCCGGAATAGGTGTGATTGATGAGGTAGTACATCGTGTCTGGGCACGCCTGTCCATACATGACAGTGAGAAAAACGGCATCTCCTAGTTACTCCTCAGTACCGGGTTGTTCCCGCAATAGTGGTAAATGGCCAGGTATATGGCGGTAATCGACAGGTTTCAGTTACTTTCAGAAAGTATTCGCGGTCACCTGACCGTGCGGGCGGATGGGGCCGGAAAGTGGGCCGGAGAATCCCCCCGCGTACGCCCCGGAGCTGTCCCGATGCGCCCCCGAGGGACCCCTGTCGCCGCCCTCCCCGCGTACGGCACGGCCGACGCCCTCGGACATGCGGACTATAGGTGGGATGACCGGTCCAATCGGGTCAAGTGGCATATGTAACGAATTTGCAGAAACTTTCTGCAAGGGGTTTCATGTCCGTTCACATCGCTGTTACGTTCCGGCGTACACCCGGCGTGGCGGCCACCCCACCGAAACGCCGATCCCCCTGAGCCATGAGGAGTGCACAACATGCGGCGAGTCATCTCGGTCGCGGCGACTGCCGCGGCCCTCGCTCTCGCGGTGTCCGCCTGCGGGAGCAGCGACTCCGGCGACACCGCGGCGCCCGCGAAATCCGCGCCGGCCGATCCCACCCAGATCAGCGGTGAGGTCACCTGGTGGGACACGACCCGCCCGGACAGCGAGGGGCCGACGT
>NZ_JADDIL010000116.1:0-17923 GCF_020826795.1 Microtetraspora sp. AC03309
CATAAGGAGTCTGGCCCCGCGTCATCCGAGGCGAGGCCAGAACGCAAGATCTTCAGTGATCTTCTAGACGACAGAAATGATCGACGGGAGCCGCGAGCTCCCTCAAGAGGCTCAAGAGGGCGTCTCATCCCACACCCGCGTGAGCAGTCGGGTCAGGCCTCAACCCCGATCTGGGTGCGGGCGTTCCTTGCGGACGATGACCCGCATCTGCTTCGGCCACGAGGAAGGCGGCGAAGGTCTTTCACCTCCGCTCGAATCACAGCGCCTCACGGCGCACGCCGAAGACCGTACAGTCCCGGTAGCGGAGTTCGCGGTTGAAGGCGTCGAAGAGCTTGCGCTGAAGATCCTCATCCACGCCGGCGAGACCAGCAGCGACGACGCGTGCCGGCTGCCTATGAGATCCACTTCAATGAGCATCGCCCGCATCGCTCCCTGGGCCAGGCCGCTCCGCGGCGGGCCCTTCCCGGCCCGGTCGAGGACGATATAAAGGTCATTCGACGTGACTGCCTCGGCGGGCTGATCCACGGATATGCGCAGGTCGCATAGGGTGACCGAGTTATTGGCACCTACAGCACGCGCGTGATCCCTCCCCTGACGCCCCCTCGGCCGGAGCCATCGTAAAAGCGGCGAGAAACACGCCTCCGCCGAATGAGCAGCCGCACAGGCGGCTGCCGGGCCACGTCATGGCCGGCCGATGCCCGCGGGTGTCCCGAGGTCGAGGCGGCCGAGCTCGGTCCGGGAGGTCACGCCGAGCTTGGGATAGGCCTTGTAGAGGTGCTGCGCCACCGTTTTGGGGCTGAGGAAGAGGCGTCCGGCGATGTCGCGGTTGCTGAGGCCCCCGGCCGCCAGCCGGACGACCTGGAGTTCCTGGGGCGTGAGCCGGTGCAGGCTCCGCAGGCCGGTCCCGTGGCCCGTCCGGGCCTCACCTGCGGCGTCCAGTTCGGCCCGGGCGCGGGCCGCCCAAGGCTGTGCGTCGAGCTCCTCGAACATCCGCAGGGCGGTCCGCAACTGGGTCCTCGCCTTGGCCCGGTTGCGTCGCCTGCGCAGCCACTCGCCGTAGGCCAGACAGGTCCTGGCATGCTGGTACGGCTGCGCGCACCGTTCGTGGACCTCGATCGCCGCCTCGTAGTACTCCCGCGCGGCGCCTCCCGGGGTCGTCATGGCCTGGCAGCGGAGCGCCATGGCCGAGGCCCAGGGCTGCCTGACCGACCGGGCCCACTCCATGAACGCCGGCAGTGAGCGCTCGGCGAGCTCAGTCCGGTTGGCGCGTACCCCCGCCTCGATCAGGTCGGCGGCGCACCACGCCGCGACGACGGGGTGCCGCGCGGCCTGCAGATGGCCGATGGCGTGCGCCACGCGCCCCGCGCCCAGTTCGAGAAGGCCGAGTGCCCACGTGCCGAGCGCTCCGGCCGTCACCACTCCGTGGTCGTTTCCGTAGCTGATGCCCGCCTCCGCCAGCATGCGGCACCGCTCGTGGTCACCGTTGATCGCGGCCAGGCAGGCCAGTACGCCGCCGAGATGGGCGAAGCGGTGGAGCTGGCCGATGTCGCGGCCGATGCCGTACCCCTCAGTGGCGTTGACGAGCGCGTCCAGGTGCTGCCCTCCGAGCAGCTGCGCCTCGGCCATGATCTCGAGCGCGTGCGGCAGGATCCCGGCCATGCCGTGTATACGCGCGTGCTCGGCGACCGGCTCGGCCAGCTCTAGCGCGACCCTGTCCTGCGCCGTGACGAGGGCGAGCGACGCGGCCAGGAGACGTTCGGCGGGGCGGTGGACCGGCAGGTGGTGTGCCGCCGCGATCAGCTCGTGGATGGGCGCGCTGATGCGGCCTCCTCCGCTCTCCAGCAGGTCAGCCATCGCCCGCATCGCCCTGATCAGGGGCGTCAGACCCGACTCCGGCGGCACCTCGATCTGGCTCAGCCGCCCTGCGGCGTCGTGCGCCCGGCCCGCGGCACCACTGAAGGAGAAGTTGCGGATGGCGTCGGCGAGCATCAGCGCGGCCCGCACGGGATCCGTGTGCTCGATGGACTCGGCGCTCTTCACCAGGACTTCTCCCGCGTCCAGCGGGAAGCCCTGCTCGAACTCCACGGCGGCGCGCACCCTGGCCAGGCCGGCGAGCAGAATGGGGTCGTGGGTGAGACCCTCGGCGCGATCCGCGAGGTCGCACGCCTGCCCGAGGTGACCTGACTGAACCGCCGACTCGGCCGCGTAGGAGAGCCGCCGGCCGCGCAGGCGGCGGTCAGTGGTCAGCTGGGCGGCCCGCTCGTAGGCGGCGGCCGCGGTGGCGTACCCGCTCCGGCCGCCCACTCGCCGGGCCATCCCTTCGAGTGCGGCTCCGATGGCGTCATCGGACCGGGTGGCGGCCAGGGCCAGGTGCCAGACCCGGCGATCGGCGGCGTCGCCGTACGTGAGCAGGACGTCGGCGAGCGCGCGGTGCGCCGCGCAGCGGCGGGTGAAGGGCGCGCCCTGATAGACGGCCGACCTGACCAGCGGGTGCCGGAACGTCAGCAGGCCGGCGTCGATTCGTACCAGGCCCGTGGTCTCGGCCGACTCAAGGGCGTGCTCGGCTTCGACCGGCCCGCCGGAAAGGTCCGCGGCCCGCAGGATCAGTTCGAGGTCGCCCGTGTCGTCGGCGGCCGCGAGGAGCAGCAGGTGTCGCACCGCCTCCGGCAGCGCGTCGACCTGGCGGTGGAAGGTCTCGTGCAGTTTCCTGGTGAGCGGCAGGGCGGCCCGCGGGCCGCCCTGCCCCCGCGGCTCGGCGGCCTCGGCCGTCTTCGCGAACTCGATCAGCGCGAGCGGGTTGCCGAGTGCCTCGCCCATGACCCGATCGCGTAACTGCGGGCTGAGCCCGGGCGCCCGCTCCCGCAGCAGCGCCTCGGCGGCGGCCGGGTCGAGCCGCGCCATGGGGAGCTCGGCGAGCCCCGCGGGCGCGGGCCAGTCCTCCCTGGCGGCGAACAGCAGCACCACGGCCTCGGCGTTGAGTCTGCGGGCGGCGAAGATCAGCGTGTCCGCCGAGGACCTGTCGAGCCACTGCGCGTCGTCGATCAGGCAGAGCACGGGAGCGCAGTCGGTCAGCAGCGTCAGGACCGCCAGGCCCAGGAGGAACCGGTCGCCGGAGGGCGGACCGAGCCCCATCGCGCCGCGCAGGGCGGCCGCCTGGGTGCGCGGCAGCTCCTCCAGCCTGCGCATGACGGGCCGGAGGAGCTGGTGCAGCCCGGCGAAGGGGAGTTCGGCTTCGGTCTCCACGCCGCCGGCCGACAGCAGGCGAGTGTCCTCAGCCGCACTGCTCGCGTATTCGAGCAGCGCGGTCTTGCCGATGCCCGGCTCGCCTCTGATGATCAGTGCGCCGCTCCTGCCGTCCGCCATGCCGGCCAGCAGCTCGTCCACGACCTGCCGTTCCCGCACTCTGCCCGTCAAGAACGATTTGCGCACAGTGGATCATTGTGCCGCCTCCCTCGCACCCTGGCCAGGGTCAGGGCAGGACGCGGGGGAAGATGCCGGGAAAGGCGTCGAGGGCGTCCCACACGTCGGTGAAGAACTCCCTGCAGTCGCCCGAGTTGTCCAAATTGCTGCCGCCCGAGTTGATGCCCTTCACCTGGACCCGGCCGTTCGACATGACGTAGTACGTCGGGCCTCCCGAGTCGCCGTGGCCCACGCACTTGCCGCTGCTCTTGTAACCGGACACCGCGTTGCGGACGATCTCACCGCTGGCGTAGGTGACGTTGACCCCGTAGTTGACGACCTTCCACCCGCACACCTCGCCGGTCTTGTAACCGCTGGTGCAGTACTCGTCACCCAGCCCGGCGCGGTGCGGTGCGAGCTGGCCGATGATCGAGGTGTAGGGATTCGCCACGGATCCGCGGTAGATGTAGTAGCCGCTGAACCCGTTGGGGATCTCGATGAGCGAGAGGTCGCCCCTGTAGACGGTCTGGCCCGAGATGAGCGTGGTGCCCCAGCCGTCGTACCAGTTCTCCCGGTTGTTCTCGCTGACCCAGCCCATGTAACTCGTGTCGTTCCCGTTGAAGACGTAGCCGCCCTTGGGGATACAGTGGCCCGCGGTCAGCATCCCCGACTTGTCGCCCGGCATCCAGACGGGGATGCCGGACGAGCAGTTGATTGTGTTGCCGTCGGGGGCCTGGCGGATCGTCATCTCCGCGGCCCCTCCCCAGTTGTCCGGCCCGTCGTCGGAGCGGCTGGATTTGGTGGGGTTGAAGGCGGGATCGACCTCGACGGCGAACGCGTCGGCTCCGTACCTGGCCGTCAGCGCCTGGAGCAGCGCGTCCGTGGTCCTGTTCACAGTGATGATCACACGGTTGTGCTCGGCGTCGAGGCGGGTCATCCTGATGGCGTCCGCGTTGGGAATGTCCGCCGCCGGCTCGCCGATCGCGCCATCCTTGATCTTCTCCAGTACGGCCTTGCTCCGGGTGGCCGGCCGCAGGAGCACGTCTTTCCCCTGGTCGGCGGCCAGGCGGCCGGCGGTGCCCGTCACCGTGCCGAGGACCACCTGACCGGTCTCCGGGTCCACCCACGGCTCGCTGAAGTCGTCGGGATGCTGCTCGGCCAACTTCCGCGCCCGGTCCAGAGCCTGCGCCGTCGGCTCGGGCAGCGTCTTGACGTCGGGCGACTGCGGCGATAACAAGACGGGCCCGGGCGGTGGCTCCGCCGAGGCGAGCGCCGCCGCGGGCATGCCGCTCACCACGGTGAGAGCCAAGGCTGCCGCCAGACCTACAGTTGTTCTGCGCACGCGTTTCTCCACGTTCTGGAAAGCCCGAATGTGCGACAAACCTAGGGAGCGGCGAGGGAAATCGAATCCGGAGCGCAACCCTAAAATCCATGCACGCGGGCTCGCCGGAATAGGTAACCCGCTTCATGGCGATCGGTAATTGATCCGGTTACGCGCCTCCGGATGGTGCCGGGTATGGGCACATCCGGTCATTCACACCGGGTCCCGGAATGGTTCATGCGGACGCGCCCGCGGCCGGTCCCGGTGGCAGGCCGTCCCAGTGCCGCTCGTCCACGATCCGGCAGCCGTGTCCCACTGCCCGCTGATGAGCGGCCGGCAGCGTCTGGCCGGTGCGGTCGGCGTGCAGCATGATCTGAGCCTTAGGGCCTGTACGGAGTTGAGATCAGGGGATCGCCTGCGCTCGGGTCTCCGGTCCTGGTAGGCCATGGCCATGGCCACGGCGCGTGGAGACCTCACTGACGAGGAATGGTCCTTGATCGAGCCTCACTTGCCCCTGGGTGAGAGAGGCCCGATCTCGGACCTGCGACAGCAGTTCAACGCCGTGATGCGGCGGCTCCGCGCCGGTAGCCCGTGGCGGGATCTGCCCGCCGAGTAGGCCGTGGTCCACCGTCTACGACAGGTTCCGCTCCTGGGCGATGGCGGGCGTCTTCGAGTATCTGATGCGGGCCGTGATCGCCGAGGCCGCGGCCCGGGGGCAGGTCGACCTCGACCTGGTCGGCGTGGACTCCACCACGACCCGTGCCCACCACCACGCCGCGGATGGCCCTGGACGGCGAGCTGGTCACGGCGCTGGAGGAGGCCGCCGAACAGGAAATGGGGCTGCGCCAAAGGGGCAAAACCCCCAAGACGGCGACGTGGGGACGAGGACCGAGACGAACGGCGGCGATTACGGCTCCGGCGCCGTATCCAGCTGGCAGCACCGGAAGTCTTCCACGAGATCCTGGCCGCACATGGAAAGCATCGGGAAAGCCCGTGCTCTTCCACTGCACACTGGGGCAGGACCGCACCGGCGGGAACCGCCGCTGCCACGTCGTTCGTGGCAGCGGCGGTTCTCTCCGTCGTCAGCCGGCGCGGGGGCCGAGCCAGCCGGCGGGGTCTTGTGCTGGTTGACGAAGAAGGACTCCGCGAACGGCGACTCGCCGGCGATCTCCAGCCCGGGGTAGCGAGTGAGCGTCTCCTCCAGCATCAGCCGCCTCGTTGAGGAGGTCCTGCCCGCCCGACAGCGCCAGCGTGCGATGTGCTCGGGCCCTTCCGGGGGGCCACACAGGGTGGCCGTTCTACCGGCAGGGCCCGATCACGATCGCGATCACGATGACGGCGACGCGGCGCCGCCCTCGCCATGCCCGGGCCACTTCGGCCGGCTGAGGTCCGCAATGAGCGCGGCGGGGGCGGAGGTGCCCTTCCCGACGGCGACCACCAGTGCGTTGTCACCGGTCGTGATCTCGGTCAGCCCCGTGCGCCCCGCGGAGACACGGCTGGAGTCGGTGATGGCGTACTTCTGCGCGAAGCCGTCCTGACTCTTGATCTCGATGGAATTCTGGTCGACCGATGTCACGGTGCCGCTCTGCACGGTGAGGGTCTGCTGGCCGCCGCCCTTCTTCGTGATGGTCAGTTCACCGTGGACGGAGCCAGTGGAGCCCTCCGCCGAGTGTCCGCTGGGCGTCTCCTCACGTGGAGACAGCCCCGTCTGGGCGGCGGCCACGCCCGTACCCATGGTGAGTAGCAGCACGGTGGCGGCTCCGAGAAGGAGTCCGTGGCGAGCCGCGCGTTGTGCCGGTTTGGTGGCGGGGAGGTCGGTTCGGCTGATCTCGGGATCGGTCATAGGCGTCCAGGGGCGGAGAACCCCGCCTCCGTCTGCGAGGTAGGGAGATCGCCCCTCCTCCTTTCGGGCTCCCGTTGTGCGGTATCCGTGGTGTTCGGGTCCGCACGCGGTGTGGCTGCCCAGCTACCCGGCTGAAGACGATGTTGACGGCCGCCTCGGTAAAGTCCTCGTCGAGAGGGAGCTGCCGGAACAGCACTCGCAGTCACACGGCGTCGGCGTCGGCGTCGGCGCCCTCGTATCTCCCCTGGTGAGCCGGGCGGGGGCGTCCTCCGGCTCCCGCGTCAATGCGGCGTCAACGTTCGGGCGCTCCCCGTCGGGATCTCGTAGCGATCAGGCTCGATGTCGTCCTCGCGGCTCTAGCGTCCTTTCTTGTACGAGTTCTCCCCAGGAGGAAGTCATGTCCGAAGTGCCGTTGTATGTACCGGTTCGGAAGGGTGCATTCGCGATGTCGTTGCGCCTCTTCAGGACCGCTTCAGGCAAGAGAACGGCGGTCGCCTTCTCCTCGCCGCTCCGCCTGACCAAGGTACTGGGCACCGACCAGCGCTGGATCCGGCTCAGTGAGCCCGCGCTCCGGCGCATGATCGAGGAGCTGGACGTCGTCGGCATCGTCGTCGATCCCACGGGGATGATGGCCGGCACGATCGCGCGGGTCGCGTGATGTGCGTTCTCCGACAGGACCTGGCCGCCGAGTCGGCGGCCGAGGGCGGACCCTGGTCGTCCACCACGCGCTTCGAGCCCGACGGGGCCGCTTCGGTCGGTGGCGTCTCGCTCATGCGGATCGCCGCCGACCACGGCACCCCGGCCTACGTCCTGGACGAGAGCGATGTCCGCCGGCGGTGCCGCGCCTACCGCGCCGCCCTGCCGGACGCCGAGATCGCCTACTCGGCCAAGGCGTTCCTGTGCCGGGCGATGGTCGGCTGGGTCCACGAGGAGGGTCTCAGCCTGAACGTGTGCTCGGGAGGCGAGCTGACCTTCGCCCTCGCCGCCGGCTTCCCCGCCGAGCGGATCATCTTCCACGGAACCGCCAAGACGCCCCAGGAGATCCACACCGCCATCGAGGTGGGGGTCGGGCGCATCGTGGTCGACAACGCCGCCGAGATCAACCGGCTGGCCGCGCTCGTCCCTCCGGGACGCCGCCAGAAGATACTGCTCCGCGTCATTCCCGACATCGAGGCCGGCGCGTTGGAAGCGGCAGGAGAACAGCGGTTCGGCCTGTCCATCGCCACCGGAGCGGCCGGGCAGGCCGTGGCCAGGGTTCTGGGCCAACCCCGCCTGGAACTGGCCGGCCTACACTGCCATCTCGGCTCCCAGATCTGCGAGGCCCAGCCGTACGAGAGGGTGGCCCGCACCCTGATCGAGCAGATGGTGCGGATCAGGGACGCCCACGGGATGGTCCTGCCCGAGCTCGATCTGGGCGGCGGCCACGGCATCGCCTACCTGGAGTCGGAGCATGGGTTGGATCCGCGCCGTTACGCCGCCGCGATCACCGCGGCCGTGGCGCAGCGCTGCGCGGGGCTGGGCCTGCCCGTTCCCCGGCTGATCGTGGAACCAGGGCGCGCGATCAGCGGCCCCGCCGGGCTCACGTTGTACCGGGTCATCTCCATCAAGCGGGGCATGACCCACATCTACGTCGCCGTCGACGGAGGGATGAGCGACAACCCTCACCCCTCCCCGTACGGCTCCCGCCACACGGCCAGGATGATCGGCCGCCGTTCCACCGCCGGCACCCGCGAGATGACCGTGATCGGCCACCACAGTGCGGCCGAGGACGTCATCGCCCAGGGCGTGGAACTTCCCGCCGACCTCCGCCCCGGCGATCTGATCGTGGTGGCCGCTACCGGCGCCTACCACCACTCCATGGCGTCCACGTACACCATGACGGCTCGGCCGCCTGTCGTCGCCGTCGCCGACGGGCGGGCGCGGCTGGTGGTCCGCCGGGAGGAGCCGGAGGACCTGATGCGCAGGGAGGTCGGTCGCTGATTCGAAAATCGGACGGTTCGTGGGCAGGCGGCAGCGAACCCCAGGCCCGTGCTGGCCGGCCGGGGTGAGCGGCTTCCTCTGCGCGGTGCGGGTCAGGACGGGCGGCGGGTGAGGAGCATGTCGTCGTCGGGAACGGACGGCGCCGCACTCCGCTGGGCCGCTGACGTGTCCGTCACTCCGGCCCAGCGCCGCAGTGTCGCCGTCGCCGCGAGCCGGTCGGCCTCGTTCAGCCGGGAGATGTTGGCCCCGTGGTTGGCGCCGGGGGCGACGTACAGATAGGAGTCCCTTCCGGTGGGCGTGAACCGCTCGGCGCTCCACGGGTCGTTCTCGCCGTAGATGAACATCATCTGGCTCGACTGCTTGCGCACCCAGTGGTCCACGTCGAGCATCGGCCGGGGATCGTGCCGGGAGCGCAGCTCGGCCGGGATGGACGAGTTCGCCTGGTAGAGGCCGGGATAGCGGGTCAGCCCACGCAGGTGCGCGAACTTCAGCTCGGGCCAGCCGAGCTGGGTGGCCGCCTGGTAGTAGTACGGCGTGTAGTAGTCGAGACCCTGGTCGGTGTAGAAGGCGAAGGACGCGACCAGGTCGATCCACTGGTAGATCTCGTCGTCGGACGCCGTGGCGGCCGGGACGCCCGCGCAGTCGGCCGCCAGCGAGTACTGCCAGAACGCCCACGGAGCGTCGAGCACCGACATCTCGAACGACCGGTCGGCGGTGCCCAGCGTCCGAGTGAAGGTGTAGCCGTTCTGCGCCGCGAACGCCTCCAGTCTCGGCACCAGCCGGTCGCGGCGCTTGAGCGCCTCACGCTGCACGTTCTGCAACGCGGTACGGCACGCGGCATCGCCCACCCGGGCGAAGAAGTCGTCATAGGTGTGGTCATCGGGGTTGACCCGGTCGTTCGGCGCGACATAGGCCACCACGCCGTCGAGGTCGTCCGGGTAGAAGCGCCGGTGGTAGACCGAGGTCATGCCGCCCTTGCTGGCGCCCGTCTGGATCCACTTCCCGGAGTAGAGCGTCTTGAGCGCCTCGACGATGCGGTGCTCGTCACTCGCCTCCTGCCAGATGTCGAGGGCGTTCCAGTCCGCCGGGTCGGGGCGGGACGGCCGGAAGAACCGGTGCTCGACCGATACCTGGTTGCCGTCGAGGAGCCGGGTCGGCTCTGTCCTGGACGCGCTCGTGGACATGCCGTACCCGCTGGTGTAGAGCACGACGGGCGCGTCGGTGGCGCGGTGCAGCAGGGTCAGCCGCTGCTGGAACGTCCCCTTGCCGGGATCGCGGTGGTCCACCGGTTGTGTGTAGCTGAGGATGAAGTGCCGGTATCCGGTCGGCCGGGACTCCGAGACCACCGTCAGGCCGGGGATGGCCCTGAGGCCGGCCAGCAGGGGGTCCTCGACCGTCGTGGTGGGCGAGGGGGCCGGGTCCGCCGCCGCCGAGGCGGGCAGGGCGACGGGTCCGGTGGCGAGCAACGCGAGCATGAGGGCGGGTATGAGGGCAGGCACGGTCCGGGTTCGCACGATCGTGTCTCCTGGGGGGCGGAGCGCGTCACCAGAAGTCCGAGCCGTCTGGCCGGGAGACCTTCTCCGCCGTCGCCACTCACCGATCCGGTGACCACTACGGGGTAATTGACTTGATCGTCACCATAACATCAGATGTCACAGATTCAACGGTGAAAAATGATGTCTTGTCATGGGTTCGGAGGACATACCGCCCAGTGGGCGCTGCTGCCGTCCGCGCGTTCGGGTGGACAGCCCGCCGCGGGAACCGGGGGTATTCCCCATGGTTGTCGCCGCGGCGTGTGTCGTAGCCTCGTTCAAGCCGTTGATCTTCAGGGGTCGGAACCGGCGGCTTCCACAGAATTGGGGGACATCCATGCGCAAGCAGCTCCGCTTCCTCGGAGCGGTCGTGACAGCCGGAATCTGCGTGAGCACGCTCGGCGCATGCGACCTGAGGGCCAAGTCGACCCTTCAGGACGACGCCGTGGTGTCGGAGAAGATCACGTCCGTACGGCTGGAGAGCGACTCCGGCGGCGTCACGTTGCGCGGTGCGAAGAACGCCGGCGAGGTGTCCGTCCGCCGCCTGATGGAGTACATAGGTGACCCTCGGGAGGGGACGACCTACCGCGTCGAGAACGGCGTCCTGATCCTCGGGGGGTGCGGGCGGCACTGCTCGGTGAACTACACGGTCGACCTGCCTGCGGGACTGCCGGTGAGTGGTGAAACCTCCTCGGGAGCGGTCGCCCTGACCGATGTGGGCGAGGTGGACGTGACCACCACCTCCGGCGCCATCGAGCTGGACGGGGTCACCGGCGCGGTCGTCGCGCGGACCAGCAACGGCCGGATCACCGGACGCGGGCTGAACGGTGAGCGCGTCCAGGCGCGAACCTCCAACGGCGCGATCGACCTCACCCTGGCCACTCCACAGGACGTCCGAGCGGAGACGTCCAACGGCGGCATCACCCTCACCGTTCCGGCCGGGCGGTACAAGGTGTCCGCGCGGACCCAGAACGGCGGCAAGGACATCGGCGTTTCCGACGACCCCGCCGGCGAGCACCAGCTTGACCTGTCCACGAGCAACGGAGCCATCACCGTCAAGCCCGCCTGATCGCGGCCGGGCCGCCACGGCTCGCGCGCGTTCGGTTCACAGCCGGGACGGGCGGGCCGAGTCGTCGCCGGCCGTCCCGGCCGGTGATGCCGACGACTGCGCGAACCGGTCGTTCGCCCGGCTCGCGCCCGCGTACGGGGACGTCGGTGAAGGTCCGTCAGGTCATCGCGTAGCCGAGCAGCGACTCGTAGGTCAGCCCCTCGCAGTTCGCCTGGGCTGTGACGATGTGGTCTCCGTTCGCCGTGTCCCGGCACCGGTAGAGCGGCACCGACCCGCTGACCTGTGTGGTGTACGCGTGACCGACCGGCCCCATGGGGAACTGCCCCTCGCAGCCGCCGTCACGGGTGAGCATGGTGTGGTTGCCGACCTTGCACTCGTACAGCGCCACGGTGCCGGACGCGGGCCGGCGCAGCAGCCGCCACGACTGCTCCAGGGTGACCCCGGGCGGCAGCAGCCGGGAGGAGGCCACATGGCCGCGGCTGGTGCTGAAGCCGCGCCGGAGCCGGGTGTACGGCAACTCCTCGAAGCCGCAGGACAGCTGAGCGGGCGACAGGTCGGAGCGGTTGGCCAGGGCCCAGGTGGACCAGGCGGGCTTGGCCGTGCCGTCCGTACGGCGCAGGCCGACGCCGAGCCCGGCGGCCGTCTCGTCGGGGTGGTCGCTCATCCGGTGCCAGATGTAACTTTCGATGCCGGGTGTGCCGAGCACGTTGCGGAACGTGTCGCACAGCTTGGCGGCCTGGGCCGACTCGCTGGACGGTGACAGGGAGTTGACGCCGCTCTCGGTGAGCTGGACTTCCCAGGCCGAAGGGGTGCCGGGGAACTGCTGCCGCAGCCAGCCCACCAGGACGCCGATGTTGCCGTAGGTCACCCTCGGGAAGTCGTCGGCGGAGAAGTCCGGGCTCAGCAGGTTGGGCGGATAGGGGTGGTAGGCCACCCGCCAGGCACGGGACCCGGCCCGCGCGGCCAGCCCCTTCAGCACGGTCATGCCCGACAACATCGCCTCGCTCGCCGCGGGCCGGTCGTAGGTGGTGCCGAAGTAGTGGTCGAGGGAGATGAGCACCTTGGCGGTGGACTGCCTGGCGATGATCGCGTCGTAGGCGGCGTTGTAGTCGGCGGCGATCGTGTTCAGCCAGGCGGTGGTGTCGCACGCGGTGCCCTGGCCGCAGCCGATGTCGAACCAGGTGTTGCTGTTGACCTCGTTCATGATGACGAAGTCGGCGATACGGCCGTTGCCGTGTTGCCCGTCGTAGCGCTGGGCGAGCATTCCGGCGAAGCGGGCGTAGTCGGCGGGGTCGTTGGGCACGCAGAACTTCTCGAATCCAGCGGCCGCCGGGGTGCAGGTCCGGCCTTGCCGGGCCCAGGCCGGTGTGCCGTACACGACCGCGCTGACGACGAGTCCTCGGTCTGTCCAGGCCTTGATGGCGGAGTCGACATTCGTGGCGACGGTGAAGCAGTGCCCGTCGAACTCCTGCTGGCCCGTCGCGCACGGCGGGGCCTTGACGCTCGGCTCCCACTCCGCCCAGATGAGGTTCATGGCGACGCCGCCGGTGTTGTTGCCGGAGATCTCGTCCTTGTTCGACCAGAAGTCCGGTTGCAGTCCCTTGACGCGGTAGTCGGAGCGGGTGGGGTAGGGGAGCGCGTCCGCGGCCTGCGCGGTCGACGGGGCCACGCCGAACTGGGCGGTGAGGACGAGGACGAGAGCGATGAGGATGCGGTGGACTGCCCGCGTCATGCGGGACCTCCTGTAGCTGATGAGCCCCCGAGGTATTAAAACGTCTCAAGGATGGCTCGGAGGGAGGTTCGAGGCAAGAGTAGGTCCTGATATTTCGCGCATGTCAGGTATTCATGCAGCTCAGGGACGTACGCGAGTAGTCGGGCGCCGGATGGCACGGGCGTCCATGGCGGGCGAGGTTCACGTCAGCGCGAGAAGACCTGGCCTCATGGGGTGACTACGTTGAAACGTATCACGACGCAACCGAGAGATCGGGTATATGGGAGGGGCTGCTAAGGGGTTCCAGGGGCCGGGCGATGGTCGTCCAGGTGTTCCACCCGAGGTATTCCGTCCGGACGTCCGCCCGCCCGGCTCCCGAGCCAGGTTCGTGGTCGGGTCAATGGTCGCGTGAGCGGGGGAGCGCGGAGGTGGAGGCCCGCACCACCAGCTCGGGCTGGAAGACGATCTCCTGGTGCCAGTGGTTGGCGTCCCCCCGGGAGTCGGTGAGCAGCAGCTCGGCGGCGGCCTGCCCCAGCTGGTGCTTCGGCTGACGCACCGAGGTGAGCGACGGCGAGAGCAGTGCGGCGAACTCCACGTCGTCGTAGCCCATCACGGCCATCTCGTCTGGAACGGCGATGCCGCGCCGCTCCAGACCCCTGAGCGCGCCCAACGCGACCATGTCGTTGACGCAGAAGAGCGCGGTCGGCCGTGTCCTGGCGAGAAGCTCGTCGAGCCCGGTCTCTCCCCCCTGGGCGGTGAGCGCGGGGAGCGACACCTCGGTGACCACGTCCTCGGGGTCGAGCCCGGCGTCGCGGATCGCCCGGAACAGCCCCTGCCGCCGGTCGCTGCACTGCCTCACGATGGAGGGCCCGTTGAGGAAGCCGATGCGCCGGTGGCCGAGTGAGAGCAGGTGCCTCCCGGCGAGCTCACCCCCGCGTACGTTGTCGACCGCCGCGGTGCAGAGCTGCGATCCGGCGCCGAGCCGGTCGAGCAGCACGATCCCGATGCCGCGACGGTGGAGCTCGACGAGGTGGCCGACATCGTCGCCGGCCGGGGTGATGAGGATGCCCGCCACCCGGTGCTGCTCCAGGGTCTGCAGGTGGTGGGCCTCCTTCTCGAGCGAGTCGCCGGAGCTGCACACCACGAGCAGGAGCTGCTCCTGGGACAGCCGGGCCTCGATGCCGGGGAGCACCTCGGTGAAGAACGGGTTGCCGATGTCGCGCACCACGATGCCCACCGAGCGGCTCGTGCCCGCCCGCAGTTGCCGGGCCGGCGCGCTGGGCACGAAGCCGAGCGTCTTGATGGCCTCCCGGACCCGGAGCAAAGTGGGCTCCGCGACGAGCTCCGGCCGGTTGAGCACGTTGGAGACGGTGCCGATGGACACGCCCGCGTGGGCCGCCACGTCGACCATGCTGAGCCGGCGGCGACCGGCCGCCCCGCTCTGAGCGGCCTCGGGAGTGCGGCGCGGGTTCGTGCGGGGGCGGGGGCGTGGCGCCGAGATCTCGCCCGGCTTGTCGGTGTCGGACACCGGCGGACAGCCCTTCTGCTCGCCTGCGATGAAAGGCCAGTCTACTGGTTGAAATGTTTCAGCGACCACTTCATGGCCACATCGTGCCCACTTCATCCCCCGGATGGCGGTCACATCATGCTGACGTCGGCCGGGCGCCGCCGCCGAGGGTTGACGCCACGTCGTCGCGATGTCTACGGTTCCCGGGGTTGAAATGTTTCAATATTTTGTTTCCCCTGGTGCAGGGCATGAAGGAGAGCGAACACATGGAACAGGGCTCCGCGGCCACCCTCATCGTCACCGATCCCCGGGTGGAGGGGCGGACCGAGCCGCTCGGCCTCGGCGAGTCCGCGCCGAGGTTCTCCTGGTTGCTCGCCGCTCCGGCGGGGGACCGTGGCCGCGTCCAGAGTGCCTATCGGATCCTCGTCGGCCGGGAGAGCGACCCCCTCGACGAGGACGCCGACGTGGTGTGGGACAGCGGCGTGGTCCCGTCGTCCGGGACATACGACATTCCGTACGAGGGGACGGACCTGCGCCCGCGCACGCGCTACCACTGGCGGGTGCGCGTCACCGGCGGGCCCACCGGGACCGGTGGAGCCGGGGAAATCGGTGGAGCCGGGGAATCCGGGGAATCCGAGGCATGGTCCGCGTGGAGTCCCGCGCACTGGTTCGAGACCGGGATCGGCGACGCGACCGGGTGGACCGCCGACTGGGTGGGCACGCCCCGCGTTCCCGGCTCCCAGCGGCTTCCGTCCCTGGAGAACGTGCCGTACATCTGGGTCGCCGGCCCGCTCGGGCCGTCGGAGTCCGCGACCGGAGCGTTCCGCGCCCGGTTCACCGTGCCCGGCGGGGCGCGTCCCCTCTCTGCGTGGCTCGTGATCGGCGGCGCGACCGCCCGCGAGGTCCACCTCAACGGCCTCCCGGTCGCCGGGGAGATCAGGGACGGCGCCTTCGTCGCCGACGCGGGCGACCTGGTGGCCTCCGGTGAGAACGTGCTCGCGCTGTCCGCCGAGGCGCGGGACGGGACGCCGGGCGGCCTGTGCGCGCGGCTGGAGATCGTGGTGGAGGGCCGTCCCGCGCTGCCCCAGCTCGTCCCCGTCGCCGGGGACGCCGCCGTGACGGTGACCTCGAACGGCCGCTGGCGGGCAGTCGAGCGGCCGGAGAACGGCTTCGAACGTCCCGAGTTCGACGACTCCGGCTGGTCGCTCGCCGAGGAGGCGGGCCTGCACGGCGATCCGCCGTGGGGGCGCGAGCCGGTCGCCGATCGGCCGAGCCCCTATCTGCGGCGCGAGTTCGACGTGCCGCGTCCGGTTCGTCGCGCGCGCCTGTACGCCACCGCACTCGGCGTCTACGAGCTGCATCTCAACGGGCGGAGGGTGGGCGCCGACCACCTCGCGCCCGGCTGGACCGACTACCACCACCGCGTCACGTACCAGACCTACGACGTCACGGCGCTGGTCTCCGAAGGCCGCAACGCGCTCGGCGCGGCGCTCGCGGACGGCTGGTACGCCGGGAACATCAGCTGGTTCGGCTCCTTCCAGTACGGCAGGCGGCTCGCGCTGCGCGCGGAGCTGGAGATCCTGCACGACGACGGCACGACGACCCGGTTGCGCACCGACCCCGACTGGAGGGCGGGCGGCGGCGCGGTCAGATACGCCGATCTCCAGAACGGTGAACGGCAGGACCTGGCCGCCGAGCCGCCAGGCTGGACGATGCCCGGGTTCGACGACTCCGGCTGGCTCCCCGCCGTGCCCGTGAGCCCTCCCTCGGGGCGGCTGGCCGCCGCCGTCGCCCCGCCGATCCGGGTGCACGAGGAGCTCGCGCCGAAGGCGGTGTGGGAGGCGCGGCCGGGCGTCTGGATCGCCGACTTCGGGCAGAACCTGGTCGGCTGGGTCCGCCTGACCGCACGCGCCGACCGGACGCGCCCGGTGGTGCTGCGCCACGCCGAGGTCCTCGACCACGACGGAACGCTCCACCTGGCCAACCTGCGTTCGGCCCGCGCCACGGACGAGTTCCTCCCGCGAGGCGGCGCGGACGCCGAGACCTTCGAGCCCCGGTTCACCTTCCACGGTTTCCGGTTCGTCGAGGTGACCGGGGTGCGGGAACCGCTCACCGCGGACGCGATCCGGGCCCGTGTGGCGTACGCCGCCATGGAACCGGCGGGGGAGTTCACCTGCTCCGACGAGCGCATCGACCGGCTGCAGCGGAACATCGTGTGGGGCCAGCGAGGGAACTTCCTCTCCATCCCGACGGACTGCCCCCAGCGTGACGAACGGCTGGGCTGGACCGGTGACATCTGGGCGTTCGCGCCCACGGCACTGTTCAACTACGACGCCCGGTCGTTCCTGGAGAGCTGGCTCGCCGACGTGGTGGACGCGCAGGCCGAGGACGGCGCCGTCACGCACGTCGCCCCCGACGTGCTCTCGGGCCGCGGCCTGTCACCCAACCCCAAGGAGGCCGGTTCGCCCGGCTGGGGAGACGCCATCGTGATGGTGCCCTGGGCGTTGCACCGCCTCCGCGGGGACACGAGCGCCGTCGCCAGGTACTACGAGCCGATGCGCCGCTGGCTCGGCTACCTGCACAAACGCTCGACCGCCGGCATCTTCCCCGATGAGGGCTTCGGCGACTGGCTGAGCATCGGGGCCGAGACCCCCAAGGGCCTCGTCGGCACCGCGATCTTCGCGCTGTCGGCGCGGCAGCTCGCCGGGCTCGCCGCGGCACTCGGGCGCGACGACGACGAGCGGGCCTACCTCGACCTGTACGCCCAGGTACGGCGGGCCTTCCGCGCCGCCTTCGTCACGGGTCCCGGCGTGGTCGCGAGCGGCACGCAGACCGCCTACGTGCTGGCGATCACGGCCGGCCTGCTCGAGGACGCGGAGCTGCCCAGGGCGGCGGCGCGGCTGGTCCGCGACATCGAGGCACGGGGCGGGCATCTGTCCACGGGTTTCCTCGGCACGCCGTTCCTGCTCGACACGCTGACCGGCACCGGGCACATCGAGACGGCCTACCGGCTGCTGCTGCGGGACAGCTTCCCCTCGTGGCTCTATCCGGTCGTGCACGGTGACGCCACGACCATGTGGGAGCGCTGGGACAGCTGGAGTCACCATCGCGGCCTGCAGGACCCGGGGATGAACTCCTTCAACCACTACGCCTACGGAGCGGTGGGGGACTGGATGTACCGGACGATCGGCGGGCTCGCTCCCGCGACCCCCGGTTACCGGGACATCGTGGTACGGCCCCGCCCCGGCGGGGACATCACCTGGGCCACGACGGCCCACCGCACCCGGCACGGCCGGGTGGAGGTCGCATGGCGGCGGGAGGACGGCGGCTTCGCCCTGGACGTGACCGTCCCGCCCAACACGCGTGCCGAGGTGTGGGTGCCCGCCACGGAGCCGGCGCGGGTGACCGAGGGCGGGCGCCCGGCCTCCGAGGCGGCGGGGGTCCGCTTCGACCGCCACCCCGCCTCCCGATCAGACGCGGAAGGCGTACGACCCCGAGCCCGGCCAGAAGGGCGGCGGACATGAGCGCGCCGCTTCCCGCGACCAGGGCGAAGAGCCGGTC
>NZ_JADDIL010000117.1:0-17922 GCF_020826795.1 Microtetraspora sp. AC03309
GGCCGGGGACGTCCCTCGGGGAATCGGGAAAGCCCGGCCGGGGATCGGGGACGGCCTGCCGGGGACCGGGGAGGGCTCCCGCCCCCAGAACACCCGTAGGAAGGTGTCCCGGTTCGCCAGGAACAGCAGCGGCACTCCGCCCATGAGGATGAAGAGCACCGCGCAGACCATGAAACCCCACTCGACGCCGTCGGCGACGTTCAGGGCGGAGTCGAGGAAGGCGTAGCCGAGGCTGAGGAACAGCGCGGGCCATGCCAGGAACGTCAGCCTGGGTCCCACCGGGAGCGTGCTCCAGGCGTAGACACCCAGTCCGGCGATCCCTCCGAAGATCGAGACGGGAACGATCCACCCGATGCCGTCGGGGCAGGGCGTCACGATCTCGTACGGCCCGCCGGAGCCGCAGCTTCCGCCGATCCCCATGACGACGTGGGAGGCGAGGTAGAGCAGGGTGAGGCAGCAGGCCAAGGCGCCCAGCCCGGCGAGCGTCCCGATGGACCGCCGGAGGAGCTGAAGGGGGGTGAGCACGGTCGCATCGTAGGAGCGGCGGGGCCTCTCAGACCAGAGCCGACAGACCAGAACCGGCAGACCGTACTGGCAGACAGTACTTGCAGACCGTACTTGCAGACCGTACTGACAGACCGGAGGCAGTCGGACCGGGGACGTCAGACCAGGGGCCGGTCGGGCCACTCCAGGAGCCGCGCCCCGAGCACCGCCGTCTCCAGCGTGAACCGCTGGGTGGGATCGGCCGGGGAGAAGCCGGTGAGCCTGCGGACCCGCTCCAACCGGTAGGTGACGGCTCGCGTGCTGAGTCCGAGCCGGCGGGCGGCGGCCGTGTGGTTGCCCTGCGACGCGAACACCGCCTCCAGGGTCGAGAGCAACGGCTCGGGACCGCCCCGCGCCTCCGCGAGCGGGCCGAGGACGGTGCCGACCAGGTCCACGATCGCGCCGCGATCTCGCAGCAGCACGGGGAAGACCAGCAGGTCGGCCGCCTTCAGCACCTGGGCGCGCAGGCCGAGGCGGTCGCCGAGCTCGATGGCGCCGACCGCCTCACGGTAGGACGTGACGATGCCGCCGGGACCGTGGTGCGGCCGGCCGACGCCGGCCCGCCACGCCGCCACCGACGACCGGACGTGATGGGTGAACTCCCCCGTCGCCGCCGCCAGCGAGGCGGGCGCGGCGCAGACGAGCATGCCGTCGCGCCCGGCGACGAGGATGTTGTGCGAGCCGAACCGGCTCACCAGCGCCTGCTCGATCCGCCTGATCACGTGGGCGTCCGGAGGGAGCGGCTCGTCCGTCCTGACCACGGTCACGGCGTACGCCTCGGCGAGACGCAGTCCGAAGTGCTCGGCCTGGCGCGCGTCGGCCCGGCCCTGCAGCAGGTCGTCCACGAACTCCCTGCGCGCCTCGCCCTCCCTCGTGATGGCCGTGAGGTGGGCCTCCTCATATCCATCGGCGAACGCCGCGAGGCTGCGCCGTACCGCTCCGAGCACGGCGCCGAGCACCGCGCCGTTCTCCTGGCCGGCCACCGCGGCGCCGTCGGACAGTTGCTCCGCGACGAGGAGGCAGGCGTCGGTGAGGGCGCGCAAGGGGATCCCGCGCTCGGCGGCCAGCGTGCCGCACGCCTTGAGCGCGTCCACCTCCGACCGGTCCGGGAGCCGGCCGGTGGCGATGGAAGCCGTCAGCGCGGAAAGGTACCCGCCGAGCAGGTCGGCGGGTACCCCGGTCGCCTCGCTCACCCGAACGAGAACGTCCATCAGACTCCTACGTCACGCCGATCGAACGCGAGGACGGCCACCAGGAGGAACACGGCCGACGCGCCCAGCAGGACAAGATAATCCCCGACCGGCCACCCCTGATAGACGGGCCTGCCGTCCAGGAAGTAGTGGAACGGGGAGATCCACCGGAGCCAGGAGATCGCGTCCACGCTCTTGCCGAGCGTCTCGACGACGTACCCCGCGACGGCGTAGGCCCCGGTCACGGCCAGCGTGAGCGCCTTGCTGCCGCTGGCCGCGCCGACGGCGAGCGCCAGCGTGCCGAAGAACAGGACCAGCAGGAACAGTCCCGTGTGCGCGGCGACGATGTGCCCGATCGGGACGTTCATGTCCTGCACCGCGGCCATGCCCGCGATCAGGACGAAGGTCACGACCGCGATGCCCAGCAGCCCGAGCGCGAGCGCGGCGAACCGCTCGACCACCAGCCGCCTGCGGCCGATCGGCAGGGTGAGGGTCAGCTCCAGCGTGCCCGACTCCTCCGGCCCGGCGATCGCGCGGTTGCCGAGCACCGCCGCGCACATGATCAGGAGCAGCGGGCCGAACAGCTGGTACGCGATCACCTGGAGGTATCCGGGCCCGCTGGCGAGGTCGGACAGGCCGCCCATGAGGTCCTTGAGCGCGCCCGGATACTTGGCCATCGCGGCGTTCTCGTAGAAGTCGGGATTCTCCGCGATGCTGCCGTAGATGGACAGGTAGAGCATGAGGAACGCGCAGACGCCGACCGTCCAGCCGACGAGCGCCCTGCGGTAGTCGCTCAGCGTCTTACGCACCAGCGTGGGCATGCCGGGCCTCCTCGTCGCTGTAGTAGGCGAGGAAGATCTCCTCGAGGTCGGGTTCCGCGCTGACCATGTGGACCACCGTGAACCGCGCCGCCGCCTTGATCAGCGCGTCGGGGCGACCGTCGATCGTGCAGCGCAGGCCGGCGCCCTCGACGACCAGGTCCCGCACTCCCGGCAGGTTCTCGAACGCCTCCCGGGGGACCGGCGCGTCGAAGTGGAACTCGACCTTCCTGATGGCCCGCTCCCTGAGCGCGCCGACGTCCTCGACCGCGACGAGCCGGCCGGCGCGTACGATCCCGACCCGGTCGGAGACGTGCTCGACCTCGGCCAGCACGTGCGAGGACATCAGGACGCTGCGCCCCTCGCGCTTGACCTCCCGGACCATGGCCAGGAACTCCTGCTGGACGAGGGGGTCGAGGCCGCTCGTGGGCTCGTCCAGGATGAGCAGCTCCGGATCGTGCATGAACGCCTGGATCAGGCCGATCTTCTGCTTGTTGCCCTTGGACAGCTCGCCCATCCGGACCGACAGGTCCGCCTCCAGCCGCTCGGCGAGCTCGTCGATCCGGCCGCGCCGCAGGCCACCCCGTACGGAGGCCATGAACTCCAGGTACGTGCGGGCCTTCTCCCTGCCCTCCAGGGCCAGCTCGCCCGGGAGGTATCCGATCCTGGCCCGCACCCTGCTGTCGCGCGGGTCCAGGCCGAGGACCTCGGCCCGCCCCGACGTCGGCCTGATGACGTCGAGGAGGAGCCGGATCGTCGTCGTCTTACCCGCGCCGTTGGGGCCGAGATATCCGAAGACCTCGCCCGGCTGGATCTCCAGGTCGAGGTCGTGGAGGCCCCGTCGTCTCCCGTAGAACTTGGTCAGTCCTTCGGTTCGCACCACCGCTGTCATGACCGGCATGGTCCTCCCGCGTGCGTGCGGAGGAAATGCCCGTCATCGGATATCTGGCGATGTGTTCCTTTCGCGGTTCCGGCAACGCATGGTCATCCGCGCGGCGACCGCGAGCGCCGCCGCGGCGAAGGACACCGCGCGGGCCAGCCGTACGGCGCGGCGGATGTCCGGGACCGCGGGGCGCGGGCCGTCTCCGAGCTCGGGCCGCTCCTCAAGGCGCCCGCCGTAGTCGTTGACGCCGCCGAGCCGTACGCCGAGGGCGCCCGCGAAGGCGGCCTCGCACCGGCCCGAGTTGGGGCTCGGGTGGCGGTGCCCGTCGCGGCGCAGCGCGGCCAGCGCACGGCGGGGAGAGCCACCGGCGACGGGCGCGAGGGCCGCGGCGAGCAGCCCGGTCAGCCGGGCGGGCACGAGGTTGGCGGCGTCGTCGAGCCGGGCGGACGCCCAGCCGAACCGCTCGTGGCGCGCGGACCGGTGCCCGACCATCGCGTCCAGCGTGTTGACCGCCCGGTAGCCCAGCAGGCCGGGCACCCCCGCCACCGCGCCCCAGAAGAGCGGCGCGACGACGGCGTCGGAGGTGTTCTCCGCGATCGACTCGACGGTCGCCCTGGCCAGCTCCGGCGCGTCCAGTCGGGACGGGTCGCGCCCGCACAGGTGCGGGAGCCGTACGCGGGCGGCGGGCAGGTCGCCGGATTCCAGGGACGCGGCCATGTGCGCGCCCTCACGGCCGAGCGTGGTCCCGCCGAGTACCGCCCAGGTGGCGGCGGCGGTGACGGCGGTACGGGCCACCGGCCGGTGCCGGGTGAGCCGCTCGGCCGCCACCCCGATCCCGGTGACCGCGCCCACGCACAGCGCGGTGAACAGCGCACCGCGTGTCCTCGAATCCGCGTATATCCGTTCTTCCAGTGCCGCGGCGCGGGTGCCGAAGACGGCGACCGGATGCCCTTTCCTGGGGTCGCCCACCAGGGCGTCTACCGCGACCCCGAGTGCCATCCCGGCGGCCGTGTACCTGTCCGTGCGTGTCACCGGGGCATTCTCTCGTGATCGCCGGACCGGCGGGATTCGAGCCGGTTCATGATCCACCCCAGGACGTTCGGCCCTGTCGCCTCGGCATGAGGGCACCCATGGTGGGGGTGGAGGTGATCCGAGGTGAAAGTCATGAACTCACCCGTCACAGGCGCTCGGTACTCCCGCCTGTCCGCCATCGACCGGATGATGCTGCGGGTCGAGCGACCGGCGGTGCCCCAGCACGTCGCCGGGCTCTGCCTGGTGGAGGCACCGCCGTGGCCGGCCGCAGCTGGCGAGCTGGACATGGACGCGATCAGGGATCGTCTCGAACGGCGCCTGGTCCGGGTTCCCGAGCTGCGACGGGTGCTGCGACGGGCGCCCCTGCTGTGCGGGCCGCCGCTCTGGGTGGACGACCCCGGATTCTCGATCGAGCACCATGTGCACGCCATGCCCGTGCCGGCACCTGGTGACGAGACCGCTCTTCTGGAGACCGCCGAGCGGCTGTTACGCGACCGATTCGACCGTTCGCGACCGCTGTGGGACCTGTGGTTGTTGACCGGCCTGGAAAACGGCCGTGTCGGCCTGCTCTTCAGGGTCCACCATGCGCTCACCGACGGCCTGGCGGCGATCGCGCTGGTCAGCGCCCTCCTGGACCTGGAAGCCGGCGCCGCCGACCCGCCGCCGACCGTCTGGCGGCCCGCACCGGCGCCTTCGGGCTGGGCGCTCTTATGTGGCAACGCGCGGGATCGGCTGTCGGCGCTCGGTTCGGTTCTCGTTCACCCCATGCGTACGGCGCGGTCGCTCGCCCCCACGGTGGGCTTCGTGACGCGCCTGCTGCCCGACCTCAACGCCGCTCCTCGGACCTCGCTCAACGCACCGATCGGAACCGGCCGTCGACTCGGTGTCCTACGGCTCGACCTGAAGACCGCAAGGGAGGTGGCGCACGCGCATGGGGCCACGGTCAACGACCTGATCCTGACCATCGTCATGGGAGGCGTGCGTGAGCTCATGCTCGGGCGCGGCGAGTCCGTCACCGGTCTTGAGTTGGTGGTCGTGGTCCCGGCGACGATACGGAACCCGGCCGAGGCCCGCGAGTTGGGCAACGCGGTGGGCGCGCTGTCCTGCCGCCTGCCGGCCGGGGAACCGGACAGCGCCCGGCGCCTGGACCTGGTCGCCGCAGCGACCCGGGACGCCAAGGCGACGCAGCACCTGTCCCGGCAGATCTCGACCCTGATGTACGGCCTGCTCGGCTGGCTCTCGGTGCTGGGACTCCCTATGGAGAACCACCAGCGGTCGATCAACCTCCAGGTCTCGAACCTCCCCGGACCGGAGGTTCCGCTCTACCTCCTCGGCGCCCGCATCGAGGACGTGATGCCGATCACGGCGCTCACCGGCAACCTGACCCTGACGGTGGCCGCGCTCTCCTACCATGGGCGGCTCAACCTGACGGTGATCGCCGATCGCCGGAGGTGCCCGGACGTGGACGTCCTCATCGCCGGGATGCGGCGGTCGTGGGCGGAGATGGAGCCGGAGGCTCACCACGCCCCGACGAGAGTGCCGGACGATTCGTCCTAGACGAGGTGGCGGCGGAGTTCGTCCTCGTGGGCGTCGAGCCAGGCGCACGCCCTCCGGATGCGCTCCCCCGCGCCCCCGGCCCATCTGCGCGCCCAGTCGCCGCCGAGCGTCTGGGCGCGGGCACGGGTGGCGACGTACGAGCGACCGAACCTGGTCCGCGCGGTGTCCACCAGCCGCAGCCGATCCCGTACGGGAAGGCCGTACGCGTCGCAGAAGAGCCGCATCCTGGCTCCGACGTCCAGCGTGCGCTGGAGCGGGTCGCGGTCGATCGGATCGGCGATCGGCGCCCAGTGCCGCAGGGTCGTGACCACGTCGAACAGCCGGGTCGTCGGCCGGGCCAGGTCGAAGTCGATCAGCGCGTACGGAAGCATCCGGCCCGACGGCCCGGCCCGGAAGACGACGTTCTCCGGAGTGACGTCGCAGTGGCCGACCAGTTCGGGGCGCTCGTCCACCTGGGATCCCTGCTCCCACACCGCGCCCGGCGGAGGGGTGAAGCTCTCGGCCGCGTCGTGGAACCGGCGCAGCAGGCCGGCCAGCGCGGCCAGGGTCTCGTCGGACACCGCCCACGCGGGCAGCGGCCGGGTGGCCGTCTCGCCCTCGACGAAGGTGAGGATCTCCCGGTCTCGCCCGTCGACGCCGAGCACACGCGGCGCCCCCTCGAACCCCACGGCTTCCAGGTGCGCGAGCAGCGCGTGCACCGAAGGAGAGGACGCTCCCATGCAGCGTCGCACGGTGGCCCCTACCCGGACGATCCTCTCCTCATCGGTCTCGAAGGCGATCTCGACAGGGGCCGTCCGGACGAACATAGCCACCGAGGCTAGTCCTACCAATCCCGTCGTGTACCGGTTTTCGGCACGAACATCGGGTGGCCGGTGGTCGTCCGCATGGTGCCGAACCGGCGATCACACGTCCCCTTCACCGACGTTGGGATAATGTCAACAAGTCGGACATTTAACGTGGGACTGTGAGCTGATGACCGAGCACTGCTGCGCGCCTGGCCGTACCGCGGAAGAGCGGGAGGAACCACGAACGGTCGCCCTCTCGCCCGCGCCGCGCCGGGTGAGCGGGCTGGTCGCCCTGGACGGCGGGACATTCCGGATGGGGACGGACGACCGCGAGGGTTTCCCCACGGACGGCGAAGGCCCGGTCCGCGCGGTGACGGTGCGGCCGTTCCGCCTGGCGCGCACCGCGGTGACGAACGCCCAGTTCGCGGCGTTCGTCAAGGCCACCGGGTACGTCACGGAGGCCGAGCGGTTCGGCTGGTCCTACGTGTTCCACCTGCTCGCGCCGGGGAACGCCCGCCGCCACGCTCCCTCCCCGGAAGGGACACCGTGGTGGCTGGCGATCGAGGGCGCCGCCTGGCACGCGCCGCAGGGGCCGGGCAGCACGATCGACGACCGCAGGGAGCACCCGGTCGTGCACGTGTCATGGGAGGACGCGCGCGCCTACTGCGCCTGGGCGGGCGGGCGGCTGCCCACCGAGGCCGAGTGGGAGTACGCCGCCCGGGGCGGCCTGGACCAGGCGCGCTACCCGTGGGGCGACGAGCTCACGCCGCGCGGGCAGCACCGTTGCAACATCTGGCAGGGGCGCTTCCCCACGCACAACACCGAAGAGGACGGCCATCTCGGCACCGCTCCGGTCAAGACCTACCGGCCCAACGGGTACGGGCTGTACAACATGGTGGGCAACGTGTGGGAGTGGTGCGCGGACTGGTTCGCCACCGACCACCTCTCCCGCCCGCTCGACGATCCGCGCGGACCGGAGACGGGGACCGCGCGGGTGTTGCGCGGAGGCTCGTACCTGTGCCATGACTCCTACTGCAACCGGTATCGCGTGGCCGCGCGGAGCGCGAACACCCCGGACAGCAGTTCGGGGAACACCGGCTTCCGGATCGCGGCCGATCTTTGATCCGGAGGCGTGACGGAGCAGACGAGCCGCCCCGAACGACCCGAACGACCCGAACGACCCGAACGAGCATGGACACCACGGACGAGTGAGCACCGGACACGTGAGCACGGACAAGCCCGCCGACGCGCTGCGGCGGCTCCGCCGCGCGCACGAGGACGCCGTCCTCGCCACGCTGCGCTCGGCCGGTGCGCTGAGCCGCGCCCAGCTCGTCCAGCAGACCGGGCTGTCGCGCACCACTCTGTTCGCGATCATCTCCGACCTGATGGAACGCGGAGCGGTGGTGGAGATCGACGCCCCGGCCACCGAGCCGCGCGGCCGGGGACGTCCCGCCGCGCTCGTCGCCCTGAACCCCGACGCGGGCCTGTTCATCGGGGTCGATCTCGGCCGCAGGCGGGTGCGGCTCGCGGTCGCCAACGTCGCGCACGAGGTCATCGTGACCGGCATGGACGACATCCCCGCGGGCGCGGGCGCGGAGCGCCAGGCCGAGGCCGCGGTACGGCTGATCAGGAGGGTGGGCGAGGAGCACAGCGTACGGCTCAGCGCCCTGGAGGCGGTCGGCCTCGGCCTCTTCGGCATCGTGGACGACCCGTCGCTCCCGGCCAGCACCGTCCCCGCCCGGTACGCGCCGATCACGCGGCTGATCTCGGAGGAGTTCGGCGTACGGGTGGCGGTGGACAACAACGCGCGGCTGGCCGCGCTGGCCGAGAACACCTGGGGAGCCGCGCGGTCGGTCGGCGACATGGTCTACGCGCGCTGGTCGGTCGGCGTGGGCGGCGGCTTCATCGTGGGCGGCCGCCTGCTGCGCGGCGCGCACGGGGCGGCGGGCGAGATCGGCCACGTCTCCCTGGACCCCGAGGGCCCGGAGTGCCACTGCGGCGGGCGCGGCTGCCTGGAACGCCGGATCGGCAGCCCGGCGCTGCTGGAGGCCTGCGCCGCGCGCGGCGTCGCCGTATCCAGCCTGGACGAGCTGATCGCGGCGGCCCAGGACCGGGTGCCCACGGTGTGCTCGGTCATCTCGGACGCGGCGGCCGACCTGGGGCGGATCCTGGCCGACACCGTCATCCAGCTCGACCCCGAGCGCATCGTCGTCGGCGGCGAGTTCGCCGCGCTCGGCAGCCTGGTGCTGGATCCGATCCGCGCGGCGATCGACCGGCTGGCGCTGCCGAACGCCCGCCGCCGCATCGAGGTGTCGCCCGCCGATCTCGGCGTGAACGCGTCCGCGATGGGCGCCATCGCCTTCCTCCTGAACGAGGAGCCCGCGCGCCCGCGCCTCTGACCGCCTCCCCCCGGTCATTTCTCCACGTTTCGGAAGAAGTGGCCTGCTCAACATAGCCTGTAATCCGGTCAAAGGATCAAGAATCCCCCCTTGCCAGCGCTGAGGCGGACCATTAACGTCAACCCTCAGGAAAAAATGCCCGATCGGAGAGCGAGTGTCCGCACGCAACGTCCTGTTCCTGATGACCGACCAGCACCGGGTCGACACTCTGGGCTGCTACGGCAACCCTCTGGCGCGCACCCCCGCCCTGGACGGTCTGGCCGCCGAGGGCACCCGGTTCGACCGCTTCTACACGCCGACCGCGATCTGCACCCCGGCGCGCGCCTCCCTGTTCACCGGCCTGCACCCGTTCCGGCACGGCCTGCTGGTCAACCCCGAGCGCAACGGCGGCGCCCGTGACGAGGTCGCCGACGAGCACCCCGTCCTGGCCGCGCCGCTGCTGGACGCGGGCTACAACATGGGCCATGTCGGCAAGTGGCACATCGGCCGCGAGCGCGGCCCCGAGTTCTACCGGATGGACGGCGAGCACCTGCCCGGCGCGCTCAACCCGTTCCACCACCCCTCCTACGAGCGATGGCTGGAGGAGAACGGCCACCCGCCGTTCGCCGTACGCGACGCGATCTTCGGCAAGGCGCCCAACGAATCCGGGCGCGGCCATCTGATCGCCGGTCGGTTGCGGCAGCCGGTCGAGGCCACGGTCGAGGCGTTCCTGGCCGAGCGGACGCTCGACCTCCTGGAGCGCTACGCCCGCGACTTCCACGACAGCGGCCGCCGTTTCGTGCTCTCCTGCCACTGGTACGGCCCGCACCTGCCGTATCTGATCCCGGACGAGTACTACGACATGTACGACCCCGAGCAGGTACCGCTGCCGGCCTCCATGGCCGAGACGTTCGCCGGCAAGCCGGACGTACAGCGGCGCTACGCGGAGTACTGGTCGGCCGACCACTTCGACGCGGACGCCTGGCGCAAGCTGATCGCGGTCTACTGGGGCTACGTCACGATGATCGACGACCAGATCGGGCGCCTGCTCACCGCGCTGCGCGAGCTGGGCCTCTGGGACGACACCGCCGTGATGTTCACCGCCGACCACGGCGAGTTCACCGGCGCGCACCGGCTCAACGACAAGGGCCCGGCGATGTATGAGGACATCTATCGCATCCCAGGCATCGTGCGCGTGCCCGGCGCCCCGGCCCAGGCGGTCGACGAGTTCGTCACACTGATCGACCTCAACCCGACGATCCTGGAGCTCGCCGGGCTGCCCGCGCAGAGCCCCTGCGACGGCCGGAGCCTGCTCCCGCTGATCCACGGCGAGCGGCCGGACTGGCCGCAGGAGGTGGTCGCCGAGTTCCACGGCCACCACTTCCCCTACTCCCAGCGGATGATCAGGGACCGCCGGTACAAGCTGGTGTTCAACCCGGAGAGCGTGCACGAGCTCTACGACCTGGAGACCGACCCGCACGAACTGCACAACGTCTACACCGCCCCGTCCTACGCGGACGTACGGCGGGACATGACCACGCGGCTGTACCGGGAGCTGCTGCGGAGGGGCGATCCGGCCTACACGTGGATGAGCTACATGGCCGACATCGGGGGCGGCCGCGCCGCCGACGTCGACGGCGTGGCCGACGAGGTGGCCTGACATGGCCGAACACGCAGCCGAACACGCAGCCGAACACGCAGCCGAGCACACAGCCGGAAGCACCGCGGGCGACACCGGAAACGCAACCGGAGGCACAGCCGGGAGCAGGGCCGGGAGCAGAGCAGGGAAACGCCGCTCCACGGTGCCGCTCACGATCGGGTCGGGCCTGCTCGGGCTGGCCGTCTGGGTGCTGCTCGCGAACAGCGGCATCCAGGGTTTCCCCGGTCCGCTGGAGGTCGCCGAGCGCGCCGTGACGTCGATCGGCGACGGCACGCTGTTCGGGGACCTGTTCGCCAGCCTCCGCCGGGTGCTCACCGGGTTCGTGCTCGGGGTCGCGCTGGCGGTGCCGGTCGGATTCCTGATGGGCTGGTATCCCCCGGTCCGGGGCCTGATCGAACCGTGGTTGCAGTTCTTCCGCATGGTGCCGCCGCTGGCGATCATCCCGCTGGCGATCGTGCTCATGGGCATCGGCGAGACGCCGAAGATCTTCGTGATCTTCCTGGCCTCGTTCCTGTCGTCGGTCGTCTCGACCTTCCAGGGCGTGGTCTCCGTGGACTCGACGCTGATCAACGCGGCCCGGGTGCTCGGCGCGAAGGACGGCAGGGTCTTCACCGGGGTCGTGGTCCCCGCGTCCACGCCGTTCATCCTCGTCGGCATGCGCATCGGCCTCGGCGCCTCCTGGGCCACGGTCGTCGCCGCCGAGCTGATCGCCGCCCAGGAGGGGCTGGGTTACCGGATGCAGCAGGCCCAGCTGTACTACGACCTGCCGACGATCTTCGTCCAGCTGATCGTCATCGGTCTCGTCGGCCTCCTGATGGACCGCCTGCTGCTGCTCGCCGAACGCCGCCTGACGAGCTGGCAGGAACGGAGATGAGCCCAGTGACTCCCAAGATCGAGTTTCGCGACGTCTCGCACGGCTTCGACCTCGGCGGCGAGACGTTCGCCGCCCTGGACCACGTCAGCCTGGACATCGCCGACGGGGAGTTCGTCACCGTCGTCGGCCCCTCCGGCTGCGGCAAGAGCACTCTCATGAACATCGCGGCCGGGCTGCTCGAACCCCGCGACGGCCAGGTCCTCGTGGACGGGCGGGCGGTGCACGGCCCGAGCCCGCAGCGCGGCGTCATCTTCCAGCAGTACGCGCTCTTCCCGTGGATGACCGTGCGCAAGAACGTCGAGTTCGGGCTGAAGATCGCCGGGGTCGGCGCCGAGGAGCGTCGCCGTACGGCGGAGCGGTTCATCGACATGGTCGGCCTGTCCGACTTCGCCGACGCGCTGCCGAAGACCCTGTCCGGCGGGATGAAGCAGCGCTGCGCCATCGCCAGGGCGTACGCGGTCGATCCCACGATCCTGCTGATGGACGAGCCGTTCGGCGCCCTCGACGCGCTCACCCGGGTGCAGCTCCAGGACCGGCTCCTGGACACCTGGAGCCGGGAGCGGCGCACGGTGCTGTTCATCACACACGACGTCGACGAGGCGGTCTACCTGGCCAACCGGGTGATCGTCATGGCCGCGCGGCCGGGCCGCGTGCACCGCGTGATCGACGTCGACCTGCCCTATCCGCGTACGGAGGACATGCGCCTGTCGCCGGAGTTCGCCGAGCTCAGGCGGGAAGTCTGGCACTCCGTCTACCACCAGCCCTCCCCCATCGAAAGGACGTCGCCGTGAAGCGACCTCGCCGGCTGATCGCGGCCTTCGGCGCCGCCGTGGCCCTCCTCCTCCCCGTCACGGCCTGCGGCGGCTCGTCCTCGGACTCCGCCGAGGGCGCGACCGAGGTCACCTTCGGCTACATCGCCGACTTCTCCGGCGTGGCGTCCCTCGCCGCCGCCGACAAGCTGGGCCTGTGGAAGAAGCAGGGCCTCACGCCCAGCCTGAAGGCGTTCACCAACGGGCCGCTGCAGATCCAGGCGCTCGGCGCGGGCGACCTCGACTTCGGCTACATCGGCTCGGGTGCCACCTGGTTGCCCGCCTCCGGCAAGGCGAAGATCATCTCGGTCAACATGCTCGGCCAGGCCGACCGGGTCATCACCCGCCCCGGCTCCGGCATCACCTCGATCGCCGAGCTGAAGGGCAAGAAGGTCGGCGTTCCCGAGGGCACGTCCGGTGACATGATCCTCCAGCTCGCCCTCAAGGAGGCCGGGCTCGCGCCGACGGACGTCCAGAAGGTCTCCATGGACGCGAGCACGGTGGTCACCGCGTTCTCGTCCGGTCAGGTCGACGCCGCCGCCATCTGGTACCCGCTGATCGACACCATCAAGAAGAACGTCCCCGACCTGGTCGAGCTGACCAAGAGCGAGGACTTCTATCCCAAGCTCAGTTTCCCGAGCTCCTTCGTCGCGCGGAACGAACTGGTCAAGGACCAGCCGGAGACGGTCACCAAGGTGCTCAAGGTTCTCCAGGAGGCCAACGACTGGGTGGCCGCCAACACCGCCGAGGCGGAGCAGCTGTCGGCGTCCTTCCTGAAGGCGCCGGCCGAGCAGTTCAAGGGCGCCTCCGCCGTCACCAAGATCCTGACGACGGCGGACCTCGCGAAGTTCAGCGCCGACGGCACCGTCGCCGGCTGGTACAAGGGGCTGGCCGACATCTTCGTCACCATGGGCAAGATCACGGAGTCTCCCGACCCCGCCACCTACTACACCGCCGACCTCTACCAGGCCGCGGCGGGCGGCGGAAAGTAGCCGTCGGGCACGGCGAGCGAACCGCCGCGGGCCGGTCTCCCTCGGGGGGCCGGCCCTGCGCGTGTTCCCGGACCTCCCCGGCAGACCGGCCCGCCGGATGACCGCGTCCTCGCCCCGGGAACCGGCACAGGGGGGTGAATCGAACTCCCCTCCCGAACATCACCGTCCGTGATCGGCGGATCTCCAGATTTCCGGACTGTCCCGCCCCTACGTGGGTAGCATGGTGAAGGTGTTTGTCCTGTCATCCGGTCAAGGCCTCCCCCAGTTAGGCGAACTCGCCCTGGCCATCGTGCTGTCCGCCGCCATCGGCCTCGAACGCGAGCTGCGTTTCAAGAACGCCGGGCTGCGCACCCACGCCCTGGTCGGCCTCGGCTCCGCGCTGTTCATGCTGGTCGGCAAGTACGGCTTCTCCGACGTGCTGGGAGAACACGTCTCCCTCGATCCCTCACGCGTCGCCGCCCAGGTCGTCTCGGGCATCGGGTTCATCGGCGGCGGCCTCATCTTCGTCCGGCGCGACGCCGTACGCGGGCTGACCACCGCCGCCGTGGTCTGGGTGACCGCGGCGATCGGCATGGCCTGCGGCGCTGGCCTGCCCGTCCTCGCGGTCGCGGTCACCGCCGGTCACTTCCTCGTCATTCTGGGCCTCAACCTCGTCACCCGTCGCCTTCCCGCCGGCGGCGACAACGCGTCCTACCTGCGCCTGGTGTACGTGGACGGGACCGGCACGCTGCGCGACGCGCTCGTGGCGTGTACGCGGCGCGGTTTCGCGGTGACCGAGGTCGCCGCCGAGAGAGCGATCCACGGCGACATCGCGGACCTCGGCCGGGCGGACGGCCGGGAGCGGGCCGAGCCCGGTCCTCCGGGGGGACGCACGGTCTCGGTCACTCTCGGGCTGCGCGGCACGGGCTCGATCACCGACCTCACGGCGGAGCTGAGCGAACTGCCCTCCGTGCTCGCGGTGAACTCCGGCGACGGCGTCGACCACGACTAGGATCTCACCCGAACCGGCGCCCGTACCGACGTGGCACCCGCCGGAGGCGGAATCTCGGCCGGACCGGCATGGTCTGCGGGACGGCCACATGCCCGGGAAGGGACAACGCGTGGATGACGTCGCCTGCAGAGGCCCCCGGGTGTGAGCCGCCGTGTGAAGATCCGCGTCTGAATTCGCCGGACGCCTCGGCGTGGTCAGCCTTGACCTGCTGGAACTGGTCGAGATCCTGGAGCAGCGAGTCCGGGTGACCACCCCGGACGAGGACACCGGGCAGATATCGGCCCTCGCCGAGCTCACGCCCGCGATCCATCGGCTCCCCGGTTCCGGCAGCCCATGACACAGAAAGGCAAACGATGACCGCACGACTCATTCAGCCATCCGGGCGCGGTTTCCTGCTGTTCGACGCCCATCCCGGGGGATGCGCACGGATCGTCACCGACATGGCGGCACAGGTTCGACCGGTGACGCGATCGGGTGAGAGGGAACGACCGGTCGCCCTGATCATCGGTTCCTCCGCCGGTTACGGACTGGCCGCCACAGTCGCGGGCATCGCCCGGTACGGCGTTCAAGGGGTGGGCCTGTGCTTCGAGCGTCCGCCGACCACGCGCCGGACGGCGACGGCGGGGTGGTACCGCACCATCGCCACGGCCACGCTCGCGCAGGAGGCCGGGAGCGATTTCGCGTTCGTCAACGGGGACGCCTTCACCGACGCCACCAAGGACGACGTGCTCGACCTGGTGTCCAAGCGGTTCGGAGGCATCGACTATCTGATCTACAGCGTGGCCGCGCCACGCCGCACCGACCCGGTCACGGGCGCGCTACATCAGTCGGTGATCCAGCCGATCGGGGCCGAGAACATCACCAAGACACTCGAATTCGACGGCGACGGGACACCGCACCTGAAGGAGATCCGAGTTCAGCCCGCGACAGATGCGGAGACGGCGGACACGGTCAAGGTCATGGGCGGTGAAGACTGGGCGCGCTGGGTCGACGCACTGGAGGCGCGCGGTCTGATCCGGCCGGGCTTCACCACTGTGGCCCTGTCCTACATCGGTTCGCATCTCACCTCGGCCATCTACCGGGCCGGGACCATCGGGGCGGCCAAACTGCATCTTGAGAGGACGGCATCCGTCCTCGGGGACCGGTTGGGCGCCTACGGGGGTCGTGCCTTGACCTCGGTCAACGGTGCGGCGGTCACCCAGGCGTCTACGGCCATCCCCGGCATCGCCCTGTACGTGAGCCTGCTGCGGGGTGCTCTCGGTGAGGGCATGTCGTCGCCGCTCGCGCAGTCCGTCGACCTGTGGGACCAGCTCATCGGGACCGCCCCGCTCGATACCGACGAACAGGGCCGTATCCGCCTCGACCGCTGGGAGTTGGGCGAGGCGGCGCAGACGGCGGTGACCGAACGGTGGGAGGCGGCGACCCCCGACACCATCGGGGACCTCGCCGACACCGGCTGGTTCCGGGACGAGGTCCGGCGGCTGTACGGCTTCGAGGTGCCGGGCGTGGACTACTCCGTTCCGTGCGAGCCCGATCTTCCCTGGCCCGCCGTCTGATCGTGTGGCGCCGCCGGTGCGGGACCCGCCACGTGGGCCGGTCCCACCCGATCAGGAGGACGCGTGATCGCCGAGTGACCGCGTCCAGCGGTGTGAGCCGCGCATTCGACCCGCCGCCCCTATGCGGAACGCAATACCCGATACCAGGCGGCGGATCGGCTCTACCTGGGCGGACGATCAGCCTTGCCACCCTGTGGATACCGCGGCGATCCACCGAGCCGGATGTGCGCCTGCGTGTCGAACACGGTCGGCGGCCGATATGTCCGCTGAACAGATGGCTCGACGGTGTTGACCTGAACACCTGGGAGCCGGACCGCTCCTTCCGACTGGTTTGCCGCCACGCACCGTCGGCGTCGGCGTCGGCGTCGGCGTTGCCTGAAGTCCGGACTGCGTGAGCGCTCGTGCACGTTGGTCATCGAACATTAACGCCAATACTTCTATCACAAATAGTACATATGCGACTACATTGAGTTGCTAATCGAACGTACGAGCGATACTCTTGCGGAGGATCAACGGTCGGAGCGTGAGGGGAGGCGCGTCCTGATGAGGGTTTCGGGTGGCGTTCTCCTGTCACGCCGATCCGATGATTCACCTTCCGTGCGTTCATGCGGGTCGCCGTCGGCCTTCACCCGATGGGGAGCACACGGGCGGCACAAGCCGCCGGTCGAGTCCCGCCCTTTCGCCGGCGACTCCTACGGCGCCGTGCTGCTCGATCGCGCCCGAACCCGCGCTCGTGCCGGCATGCCTGTTTCGGCTCGGCCCGCCCGCACTCCCAGCGCCATCGCTTCTCCCGATGTCAGCCGTTTCGATTCCATGCGGTCGGCCTTCGCGCGGCTCGATGGGAGGCCGGGTCGGAGTCGGAGCGGTGGGCAGAACAGCGGGCAGAGCGGCGGGCAGAGCGGCAGGCAGGGCGGCGGCGTGCCGTCACCGGACTGGTCCTTGTTCGATTCGATCTCGGACGGCCAGGCCGGTCCTGGGGGCAGCGGGCGGGACGATGCGTTGTCGTGGGCGGGCAGGTCATCTTCGAGACGATCGACCCCAAGGGACAGCTGTCACGGGCGGCGGCCAAAACCGAGCGCCAGCATCTGAGCATCGCCGACACCTCCGATGGCATGGGCCGCCTCAGCGGCCTGCTGGATCCGGAGCTGAAGATGCAGCTGAAGACGTGGCTGGAGCCGCTGGCGGTCAAGACCGACAGCACCGACACGCGCAGCCACGCCCGCCGGATGGCGGACGCGTTGTCCATCCGGTTGTCGGAGGGAGGGCGGCGGACGGTGATGCATGTGTCGGTGACCGAGCAGACGTTGACCGGGGAGTCCGACGAGCCCGCCTACCTGGAGGACGGCACGTCGATCCCGGCGCAGGACGCGCGCAGGATGGCCTACACCGCCGACCTGCGACGGGTGCTGCGGGACGCCCAAGGGATCGTCGTCGACTTCGGTCGTGCGCGCCGCCTGGCCTCGACCGACCAGCGGGAGGCGATCCTGGCGAAGTATCGGACCTGCCGCCGAGAAGGGTGTGACGTTCCCGCCTACCTGGCGGAGGTCGACCATATCGAGCCGTGGTATCCGGGTGGTCGCACCGATCTGGCGAATCTGGCGCCGTTGTGCGGGGCGGACAACAAGTGGAAGTCGCGTCATCCGGATCGGGTGGAGGTGATCGATCAAGGTGATGGGACGGTGTCAATGCGGTTCCACCGCTATGCGAAGCTGGCGTACCGGCGGCGACAGCCGACGCCGTGGGTGGCCAGACGGTGATCGATCACGCCTGGTCCGGGTCTACCAGCCTGCTGGAGGGGGTGGCCCTGCAGTGCGCCGGACGTCCACGGTCCGGCCCCTCCACCCGCCCACACCC
>NZ_JADDIL010000118.1:0-17548 GCF_020826795.1 Microtetraspora sp. AC03309
TCTCCCACGCAGCACCGCATCAAGTCGCTCTACCTACATCGAGCTCCTTTCCGCGTTCAGGGCGCAAGATTCCATGCAAAAGAATAACTACCGCGACCGCAGCCACAGGGTGCCGTGCACCCCGACGGATGCCCAGCTCGCCCCAAGGTGCTGACCTGCTCGCACATGGCCGATCGCCTCGTTTGTCAGCCGGCTCTCCACATCAGCGCCCCCCGCGCAGCATATAGCCAAATGATCCAGAGGAATCGACGGCCTTGACATCAGACCCGCCTATGACAAGCCTTCCTCATATGATGCAGTATTGCGATTGCATGCCGGGAATTCCACAACCTTGCTTCCCTACCTACCGAGCCCGACTCAGCTTTGGAGTAGTGCATAGTCGAGGCCCTGAACCCGCTATGTGGTTGTCGCCCTCACGATGTCGGTGACGATATGGGTCGGCAGGTGCGCGCCATCGAATTCAATAGTCAAGGACGCGTGATTGCTCGCTGTACGGGATATGGAGCGGCACGCGCCCGGGCAGTCGACCACCTTCGTCGGCCGGGACGCGGAGCTGAGGCCGCCCTCCGGACAGCTCACGGCCGTCCGGCTGGTCACGATCGTCGGGCCGCCGTGCGGCGCGATGCCTTGGATGTCGAGCTGGGGGTCGAAGGTCAGCACGTGCGGGGGTTCGGCCTCGTAATCAGTGGTGTCGAGCTGGTCGATGGCGCAGCCAGGCTTGCCGCGATTGGGTTGTTGAAGGAGTTCTGAAGGCTCCCGAGGCGAAAACGACCCCGCGACGCGATCTTCAATGAACGAAGGTTTCTTGAAAGCACACAGCCTCGAATCCCATGCTTCTGGGTGGTAAGGCGGGTGGCTCACAGGGGCACGGGCCGGTTCTGGATTTCATGAGGGTCTATATCAAGCCCGGACAGACCCCCAGTTCAGGCGGTCAGCGGCATGTCTGTGACAACGATGGGCGGACGCCTCTACTTCTTGAGCGGGCCGGCCGTGTTGAGTTCCACGCGGTGAGTTGTTTCGTCGACGAGGATGTCCAGCAGCGTGGTAGCCACGTCGGCGCGGGTCGTGCCGGTGGGCTTGGGGAGTAGGGCAGGGCTGACCCGGGTGCCGCCCGTGGCTGGTCCGTCCAGGAGCCGGTTGAGGCGAACGATCGTCCAGTTCAGGTCGCTGGTGCGGACGATTTCCTCCATGTGCCGCTGGTCGGCGTAAGGCTTGGCGAGCAGAAGCCGGAGGATCGCGATCGGCACCCTGGGTTCGACGGCGACGAGCGGGTAGGGACTGGTGACCAGTAGGCGCCTGGGCCCATGGCCCATCATCACTTCGGTGAGTACCGTGGCCACCTCGGCGGCCTGGTGCGGGCCCTTTCGGGTGGACGCGGCCACGATGGCGATGACCGCGTCGGCGCCGTGCACGGCCTTGCTCACCGCCTGGTGGTCGCGCCCGTCACCGGACACGGCGGCGGCCTTGACCAGAGTGGAGGGGAGCAGGTGCGGGCGCCTGGTGAAGGCGGTGACCTCATGGCCGCGCCGCAGCGCCTCGCGAACGACGTGGACACCGGTGTGGCCGGTCGAGCCGATGATGGTGATCTTCATGCTGGCACCTCCATGGTGTGGCTAGGCAGGCGGTGGGCCAACCGGCCGAGGCGGCGAAGGCCAGGTGGACGTCCAGTTCCAGCGCGCTGGATGAGGCCCGCGATGCCATGGCCGGCTCCCGCGTCCGCAGGATCGAAAGTGCTCATGAACCAGGCAAGGACCAATCATGGGGATAGATTACATGTTTATAATAAACATGTATACCAAGAAGGTTCATGGGAGCCGATACCGTGACATCCGTGCCGACACCAGCTCATGTCCCCTCGACGGGGTTCCTCATCTGGCATCTATCGCTGCGCTGGCGAGCCGCGATGGATCGGGCGCTCTCTCCATGGGGGCTGACCTCATCGCAGTACGCCGTACTGGCCACGCTGAGCGGCATGCTCGCCGGGGGCGGAGCACCGAACCAGCGTCAGCTGGCCGAATTCAGTGGGCTGGAGCCCATGCATGTCTCCAAGCTGATCCGAGGCTTGGAGCGAGCCGGGCTGGTAGAGCGGGCAGCCAATCCGGCCGATCCGCGCGCCGTGCTGCTCGGCGTGACCGACGCCGGCGCCCGGGCCGTCGCGGCCGGTCGGCGCGCAGTCGTGCAACTTGAGGAGCAGCAGTTGACACCGCTCGGGGGGGTCGCCGATCCACGCAGCGCCGAACTCCACCGGACGCTGCTCGAACTGCTGCGTCACGCCGGCTAGGTCCTCGGTCACGACTGAACCCTTCGATGGGGTGGACCGGTCGAACGGGATCACCTGGTCCGGGGCGAGAACGGCCACGGTGTGCATGGCCACAACATAGGGGTGCACGCCTTTCTCGCCACTCGTCTCTTCGCAGTTCAGCCGTACACGTGCGTTCGTAGGCGGTATCAGAGGCCGTTGGCGAGATTCCGGTGAAATTTGGCATTCCTGCCACTGGCTGCCCAGAGAGGCCACTGACTAGCGTCGGCGTCGGCTCCCATAAGGGACCGCCAGATCCGCCATAGAACGGAAGGCCCGATTGCACGCCCAAGTTGTCCTCTTCGATGGATTCGATCCGCTCGACGTCATCGCCCCGTTCGAGGTCCTCTATGCGGGCAGTGCCGCGTCAGGTGGCGCCCTGACCGTCGAACTCGCCTCCGCGGAAGGCCCCCGCGAAGTGCCCAGCGGTACGGGTGGCCTCACGCTCAGAGCGACCGCCCTGCTCGATCCCGGAAAAGCCGACCTCATCCTCGTCCCCGGCGCATCCGGACGCGTCACCGAGACTGGCGACGAGGACGGCGATCACGATGCCGGCACACATGGTGACGAGGAATCTGGCGGCGGCGGCACTCCCGGGGCCGCTGGGGACGAGAGCATCCCCGTGCTGCTCGGGCGCACTCTGCGAACCGACCTGCCCCGCCTACTCAAGGACGCCATGGATCGGCCCGGCCTGACCGTGGCGACCGTCTGCGGCGGTTCCCTCATCCTGGCCATGGCCGGGCTGATCGAGGGCCGGCATGCCACCACCCACCACCTGGGCATGGACCTCCTCGACGCCACCGGCGCCGTCAGTGTGCCGGCGCGTGTCGTGGACGACGGCGACCTCGTGACCGGCGCGGGCGTCACCTCCGGCCTGGACCTCGGCCTCTACCTGCTCGAACGCGAGCTCGGCCCGCGCATCGCGCACGCCGTGGAGCAGCTGTTCGCCTACGAGCGCCGTGGCGTCGTCTGGCGCGAGCATGGACCGGCTCCCGCCGCGCTCTGACGCATCAGCCCCATCCACCCGAACCCTGAAACGAAGTCAGGAGTCTCGCATGCCCGTCGAAGGAACCTGGGATCTCAACATCCGCACCCCGATCGGCACGATGGAGGCCGTCCTGGACCTGCATGTCCAGGACGGCACCCTGTGCGGCACGGCCATGGGGGCCGGAGAGGCGGTGGAGCTCAGGGACATGGCCCTCGACGGCGACCGTCTCACCTGGAAGCAGTCCATCACCACGCCCCTGCGCCTGAACCTCGCCTTCGATGTGACGGTCGACGACGACAGCATGACCGGCACGTCGAAAGCCGGCCGCCTGCCGTCCTCCAAGGTCACCGGCCGCCGTCGGCAGGCCTGACGCCCGGAGCCCGGCGTGACGGCGATCTGGAACTGACCACTGCGGCGAACCGCTCCATCACCCGGTCCTGAGGTTCTTGTTGTATTCCTCGACCAGCTTGAAGAACTCGGATTCTGAGTCGGCGAACTTCGTGATGCCCTTCTCCGGATCGGTCGTCACGAACCACAGCCAGCGGCCGGCGGCCGGGTTCAGGGCCGCCTCGATGGCGTCCGCGCCCGGGTTGCCGATGGGACCCGGCGGCAGGCCGAGGCGCGCGTAGGTGTTGTACGGCGACCGGCTCCTGAGATCCTCGTTCGAGGCCTTGATAGCGAACTTGTTCAGGCCGTACAGGACCGTGCTGTCCAACTGCAGCTTCATCTCGGGCGTGCGGTTCAGCCGGTTGTAGATGACCCGCGCGACCTTGGGCATGTCGCTCTTGTCGTGCGACTCGGCCTGCACGATGCTGGCGATGGTCATGATCTCCAGCGGCGTACGGCCGACACGCGTGGCGCCTTCCACCAGCTTGGTGTCCTCGGCGACGCGCCTGAAGCGTGTCACCATCGCGGCGAGGATCTCCTCCGGGCTCGAGGTGGGCGAGACCTCATAGGTCGCCGGGTAGGCGAATCCTTCCAGCCTGCCCTTGGCGTAGGCGGGAAGGCCGAGCGCCCCACCGTCCTTGGCGGCCCGTTCGAACTCCTCCAGCGGCTTGCCGGTGGCGGTCGACAGATCCTTCAAGACCTGGGAGAGCCGCAGCCCTTCGTTCACCGTCACGGTGATCGGGGTCTCCGCACGCGTCTCGCCGGAGCTCTGCCCGGTGAGAACCCCGGGGGCCGCCGTCCGCGAGGACAGGCCCTGGACCGCGAACGTGGATCCGACCGCCAGCACGGTGACGGCTGCCGCCGCCGCCAGCGCGAGGCCGCGCCGACGGGATCGGCTCCCGTTGACGTGGAGGAACCGGCCGGGCGGGGGTGGCTGCTCCTCATGGGCCATGTCGGAAAGAGTCTCGCGCAGCAGATCCTCGATGTTCATCCGAACTCCCTCACGGTGCTCAGTTCAGGCGCCGCCTTCTTCAGGCGCTCCAACGACCGGTAAATCTGGCTACGGACCGACCCCACCCTGAGGCCGAGCAGCCGGGCGATCTCGGTCTCGGACAGGTCCTCGAAATAGCGGAGCACGAGCATGGTCCGCTGCCGGGGGGTCAACCGGGCGAGAGCCGTACGCATCACCACGCGAAGGTCCACCATCTCGGCGTGCTCCCCGCCGATCTGGTCGGGCAGCCATCCGGTGGGCACTTCCGCGACGCGGGAACGGCGCCGCCACCAGCTCACCTGCTCGTGGTACATGACACGGCGGACGTAACCCTCGATGGACGCGGGATCCCGCAGGCCACGCCACTTCGCGGCCGTCTTCGCCAACGCCGACTGCACCAGGTCCTCGGCGGCGTGCCGGTCACCGGTCAGCAAGTACGCGGTGCGGAACAGCGCCCCTGATCGATCGATGACGAATTCCCGGAAGTCCGCCTCAAATCCTGGATCCACCTGTCCTCCTCGGAGTGTCACCAAGCAAGGACGTGGACAGGGCGTCGATCTATGCCGGCATGGCCGAACCGATCTGCGTCAAGGGCTGCATGCCCTGGCCTGCATCATCTACCTCCGCCGCTTGCGGGCCTCAGCCTGAAACGACCTTTAAACGGTTCGCAGCCGTGCCGGTAACGCTGGTGCTTGATCTGCCAATAGATCCGGACCTGCCCCTTCTTCAGGCCCAGCGGGCGCGCATCACGAGATCGTCAAGCAGCGGGGTCTCCATGGCGTTCCACCATCTCCTGATCTCGTCGGAAGGAATCTCGTCGCGGATGGCCACCAACCAGCAGTTGCTTGTCCAGCTCATGAGGCCATCATGCTGGCCGGATGAGGTGATCGTCGTGCCCTTAACCGGGGTGCCGAGAGAACAACAACGGTCACTCATGACCGGCTCCATGCCCAGTTCAGGCGCTCTACGAGCCGTGATCCATGCAATTCCCAAGCTGACGGCGCGGGTTCGATCCTGCCGGTATGGCGCAGATCATTGAAGTGGATGTCAACGACGCTCCCCGCCCGCCATCAGACCCAGGCAAGGTGATCGTCTGCCTTGCCTACATCTCGCCTTCACGGTTCTTGATCAGCCCAGCGCGACAGCGCTTGACCTCCTCGGAGATCTTCTCCATGTACCAGTGCATCACCTCGTAAGGGATGACGCGCTCCTCTCCGTCGCCATGAACGTGGATCGTCGGTGGGTGTGGCTCCGGCTGAGTGAGCCTTCAAGCCGGAGAATTGTGCCTGACCACCGCGAAGCCCTTGCCGAAACCTACTGGTCGATGTGATCAGTCTCGCCTGACCGAGGCCAAGCCACCCATGACCACTGCCCCAACCCCGCCGACCGCCAGGACCACGCCGATGCGCAGCATCCAGGTCGACGCTGCTTCGGCATCCGACGCCCGCTCGTCGTAGCTCTTCGCGCCCGACCTCGATGAAAGGCAGACATCGCTGCTGCTCATGTCCTTGCCGTCGCACCTCGGATGCTCCGCGTCCTTCCCCGCCACGAAGCTCACACCGATGAGGAACAGCCCAATGAGCAGGCCGGCGATCCCAAGCCCTCGGAGTGTGCCGCCACCGTCCTGGTGAGTACTGGCCATGCCCAACCTCTCCGTTCCGTGAGGGCGAGTGATCGCACGCTATCCATCGAGAAACATGACTGTCTATATGGACCTGAGCTTCGCTACCCGCGTCACGGCGGCGGCTTAAGGCAGCCATCAGGGAGGTTTCCATCCAGGTCAGGCGGTCCCTGCAGAGGAGCTACACCCATCGTCCGTTCCCGAGTTGGATCCTCGTCAGGAACCACCGCCGTAATGAAGGCGGGCCCAGGCAGGTGGGTCTTCGCATTTGGGATGTCAGCCCAGGCCGCTGGTGCCGGCACCGCCTCGCTCAGTTCCACATACCAAGCGTCGGCAGGCAAGGCATACGTAAACTGAACCGCGTATCGAGTGCCGTCGCGTTCGGACTCCTCAAATGGCATGCTCCCAGGCTGTCGCGCTGGTTCAGTGCACTCATCTTGATATTCGCCTATCGCGACGGCCCCGAATCGATGCCCCTCTCGGGCTCGTCGCGTGCCTGTACGGTTGGCGATCAGCGGGAAGTCAGGGGGCCTCACGGTCACTCGACCGGCGTATGCGCAGGTGGGAGTTTCCCCAGCTCAGATGGCTTGATCTTGAAAGACTTCCCAAGCTGATGGTGCCCTGGCTGTACAGCCACGAGTACAACCAAGAGAGCGAACGAGGACGGAACTCGGCGAACGTCCGCGGACCCCGTGCCCCCAGGTCGGAGCCTCGGGTCTCGATTGAATCGTCTTCTTTCAATCCGCAGGTTCAGGGTTCGAATTTCTGGCGCCCTACCATCAATGAGCTGGGAAGACTCCCGAATGATGATCCTTCGGAAGCCTGGCCGGTTGCATTTCTGGATGTAGTTGTGCAGGTGTCTGTTCAGTCGGCTCACAGCGCGCGGCCCATCCTCGCGACCGCGTCCCCGGCCAGATTCCCGTCACGTGGATGTACCGCTTCGTCACCCGCCCCCGCCGTAGGCTGAAAGGACTACCGGTGGGGTAAATCGAATCGCCCTCGTTGAGGCTCGGAGGCATACTTCTCGACGTCGAGTCTCATGTGCTCTGGGAGGCGCCCGATGCCGACATTCCCCTATGGCGATCTGACCGCCGATGATAGAGAGCTGATCGAGTGCGCCCGTCAGATTGTGGATCTGCACGGCGAGGGCTTGGTCCACAGCATGGGCTCTGCCGTCCGTGATCAGGCGGGTCGGATGTACGGCGGCATCAACCTTTTCCATTTCACCGGTGGTCCATGTGCCGAGTTGGTGACGCTCGGGAATGCCCGTGCTCAGGGGGCACGGGACCTGACGACGATCGTCGCCGTGGGAGACGAGGGGCGTGGGCCCGTGGGTCCGTGTGGACGCTGCCGACAGATCCTGTTCGATTACCACCCGCGTATCCGGGTTCTGTTGCCGACCGAGACCGGCGTCAAGAGCGTACGGATCGTCGACCTGATGCCTCTGGCGGCCCGGTGGGATGCGGCGGAGGGCACTCAGCCTTTCGACGCTGATGTCTTCGAGTAGGCGCGATCTGGCCGCTTACGGCCAACGGGAGTGAAGCAGCGGGCATCGATCCGAAGTACGTCGTCGACACCCGCTTGCTGGTCGTGGCTGGCGGCTCAGGCGAGCTCGGTTGCTCGTTGGTCGCTCGGTTGATCCCTCACCGGGCGTCGGCTCAGTGAGGGTGTGTCGGGTAGCACCAGGCGTTCCGGCGCAGGGTCTTGATCAGGTGTGTGAGTGACTGCAGATATGCCGGTTTCATGTACCGATCCGGTCGGCGTGACGCGTACGGCCACCGGGCCCACGGCCCAGGAGCACCAGCCAGCAGAACATCCGGATCATGAGCAGGTAGAAGAGACGGAGAGGCACAAGAACTGATCTTGCCTGAGCCACTGTCTCAGATCGATCCGCAGGTCAAGCCCCCTGCGACGGCTTTGAAGCGGTACCGGCCGAACGGCTACCGCGGCATCCTGGGCTTCGTCGCCCTCCTCCTCCAACGAGCCGGTCAATCCACGTTCGAGACGTCGTCCGCGACGACTACCAATCCGGTGAGCGAAATGTCTCGTACTTTGGGCTGATTGTGGAGGGTGGGGGCTCTCGTACCATGACTTCGTGCACGGCCTTATTCGCTCCGTGTGGCACGAGCCCCGTTCCCCCAACGCACCGCGGCGGGTGTGGCGAGACTGGGTGCTCGTGGGGGTGTTGCTGCCGGTCGCGCTGCTCGAAGGAGTGGTGCGGCCGGACATGCCCTCACGGGTCATTTCGGTGAGCCTCGCGGTCGGGCTGGTGCCCACCTTGTTGTGGCGCCGCACCCAGCCGCTGCTGATGGTCGCGATCGCGTTCGGCGTGTCGGGTGTGGCCCAGGTGCTGGCGGGCGGCGACTCGCCCGAGTCCAACACCATGATTTATCTGCTTCTCCTGCCCTATGCGCTGTTCCGGTGGGGCTCCGGGCGAGAGGCGATCATCGGATTGGCGATCATCCTCGTCAAAGCCACGTTCTCCGTGGTTGTGGACTATCCCGGTCCCGCCGACACCGCCGCCGCCTTCGCCGTCGTGTTCTCGGTGGTCGCCGTGGGAGCGGCGTTCCGGTACCGGACGAGGGCGCGGACGCGGGAGCTTGACCAGATCAAACTGCTCGAACGTGAGCAACTGGCCCGAGATCTGCATGACACCGTCGCCCATCACGTCTCGGCGATGGCGATCCGGGCGCAGGCAGGGTTGGCGACGGCGGCGTCGCGGCCGGACGCCGCCACCGAGGCGTTGCAGGTGATCGAGGCCGAGGCGGCCCAGGCGCTCGCCGAGATGCGCGCCATGGTTCACGTCCTCCGCCGGAACGCGCCCGCGGACCTCGCGCCTGGGCGGAGCATCGCCGATCTCTCCCAGCTCGAAAGCCCGGGACAATCCGGCCCGTCCATCCAGGTGGAGATCGAGGGCGACACCGTCGGCCTCTCCCCTTCCGTCGAGGCCGCGATCTACCGCCTCGCCCAGGAGTCGGTCACCAACGCCCGGCGCCACGCGCGGCACGCCACCCGCGTCGTGGTCCGGGTCAGCGCCGACGACACGTCGGTCCGTCTGTACGTGAACGATGACGGCGATCCGGTTCGCCCCGCGGGGACACCTGGTTACGGGATCACCGGCATGATCGAACGGGCTGATCTCCTCGGGGGGACCTGTGTGGCGGGCCCCGGTCCCGACCGGGGATGGAGTGTCACCGCCGTGCTGCCGCGTACCGGAGTGGCCAGGTGAGCATCCGGGTGCTGGTCGCCGATGACCAGGAGATCGTCCGTACCGGACTGGTGATGATCCTCAACGCGCAGCCGGGGATCGAGGTGGTCGGCGAGGCCGCCGACGGCCGGCGAGCGGTCGAACTCGCCCGGCGGTTTCGGCCGGATGTGTGCCTTTTCGACATCCGGATGCCGGTGCTCAACGGCATCGAGGCCACCCGGATGCTCGCCGGGCCCACCGTCGACGACCCACTCGCCGTCGTGGTCATCACCACCTTCGACCTCGACGAGTACGTCTACGCGGCGCTGCGCGCGGGAGCCCGGGGGTTCCTGCTGAAGAACGCCGGCGCCGAACTGCTCTCCCAGGCCGTTCACGCCGCGGCGGCCGGTGACGCCCTCATCGCTCCGAGCGTCACCGCCCGCCTGCTCACCGCCTTCGCGCACGCCGGGCCCGCCGCGCCGCCGGCCCGTCCCATCGAGGCGCTCACCGAGCGTGAGGAGCAGATTCTCGTCACGGTGGCCCGGGGGCGTACCAACAGTGAGATCGCTGACGAACTTCACATCTCACTCAGCACCGTCAAGACCCATATCGCCAGCCTGATGGCCAAGCTCGGCGCCCGGAACCGGGTGGAAATCGCCATGTGGGCGTACGAGACCCATCGGGTCAGGAACTAGGGTCTGCGGATGATCCACTCGGCCACGGCGAGGTTGATGACCCATCCGGCGGCCACGAGCAGGGCTCTGGGGATCTCGGTGAGGGGGCCGACGAGGAGCATCCAGGGAAGCTGGGTGAACGCCTGGGTGCCTGCGGCCGTGCCGATCGCGTAGGCGCGGATCATCCAGGCGCGGTGGCGGCGGAAATCTCTCCGCCGAATGGCGGCGAAGCCGAGCACGAGGGAGGCCGCCATCGCCGTGCCGAACACGAGCCGGAACACCGCGAGGAGATCGCCGTCGCCTTCCGGGCGAGGATAGAACACGGTCATCCACAGGCCGGAGAGCGCGGCGACAAGTCCGCACAAAACGAGAATCCGTCCTGCTATGCGGTGCCAGCCCGGCCTCCGACGACGGAATTTCTTCGCGAACTGGAAGGCGCCCACTATGCCGTAGAGCGACGCTCCGATGATGTGTAACACCACGGGTAGCGGTGTCGCGAAGAATCGCGCGTTAGCGGGGGTGACCGCCGCGTCACCCGCCAATTCCCCCAGACGCAGCGCACCGGCGACCACCGGAATCACGCTGAGCATGATCAGGCCGGCGGGCCCCATCCATCCGGGGACTTTGGCGTCCCGTCCGCCGGGCTGTACCTTTCGGGGCTTGGTGCCCCTCACACTGCTTTCGGTCATGAGGGGATCGTGGCTTCTTCGCCCATGTCCGCTCATCACACGAACGGCCCGATTCAGGTCAGCCGATCGTTCAGCGATCAGGCGTACTTTCGGCCGATTCGGTGGCCTGGCCGCGTTTCTTAGCCTTTTAACTGCCTCCGCACCCGCACTGACTCGCATAAGGAGATGGCGATGAAGGCGTTCGTCTCACGCTCGTACGGGCCACCCGATGTCCTGACGCTTACCGAAATCCCCGTCCCCGCTCCTCGCGACGACGAGGTCCTGGTCCGGGTACGTGCCGGCTCCGTCAATCCGTACGACTGGCACAACATGCGCGGCGAGCCGTACCTGGCCCGCCTGATGCCCGGCGGCCTCGCGCTCCGCACCCCCAAGATCACGATCCTGGGCGCCGACATCTCCGGCCAGGTCGAATCCGTCGGCAGAAACGTCACGGAATTCCGCCCCGGCGACGACGTCTTCGCCGTCATCAGCGGTGGCGGCTTCGCCGAATATGTCTGTGTCCGCGAATCCGACCTCGCCCCGAAGCCGGAGAACCTCTCGTACGAGGAGGCCGCCGCGGTTCCCATGGCGGCCAACACCGCGCTCCTCGCCCTGCGCGACGAGGGTCATATCCTGCCCGGCCAGCGTGTTCTCATCAACGGCGCGTCCGGTGGGGTCGGCACGTTCGCCGTGCAACTCGCCCGCGCCCTCGGCACCGAGGTCACCGGCGTCTGCAGCGCCCGGAACGTGGACCTGGTCCACTCCCTTGGCGCGGCCAAGGTCATCGACTACACCACCCAGGACTTCACCCGCGAGACCCAGCGCTACGACCTGTTCCTGGACATCGCCGGAAGCCGACCGGTCTCCGTCTCCCGCCGCATTCTGCGCCCCAAGGGGGCCTACGTGGTGGTCGGCGGCCTGCCCGGTCGCTGGATACAACCCATGGGCCATGTGCTCTCCGCCCTGGCGGTATCCCGCTTCGTCGGCCAGCGGATCTCGGTGGCAGACGCCCTCAAGTGCCCCAGTCCCAAAGAGAACCTGCGGACGTTGAGTGCGTTCCTGAACGACAAACGAGTGATCCCGATCATCGCGCGTCGCTATCCCTTCGAAGAAATCCCCAGGGCGATCGGCTACCTGGAGGAGGGCCACGCCCCCGGCAAGGTCGTCATCTCCGTCTGAGCGGTGCCCTCACCGGAGGCGTCCCACACGTGACGCGCCACGGCCCACAGCCGGCACGGAGCCGAACCGCCGGCGAGGTGCTTTCACACCACGGCGAGCGTTACGCGAACCAGATGATCTCCTGCCCATGCGTCCGGGTCCAGGCGAGCGGAGTCCCGTCCAGCGCGAGCACGTTGAGCAGCGCCGCCCCTGGCGGCTTCGGCACGGCGTCATAGGGCAGCACGTCCGGGGACTCGTTCGAGACCCAATGGCCGGGCAACCCGCGTACCATCTCGGCGAACGCCTCGCGCCGAGGCATCGGCACCTGGTACAGCACGGAGGTGTGGAACACCACCAGCGTCGCGTGGGCCGGCGCCTGTGCGGCCAACGCCGGAAGATCGTCCACCAGGTCGCCACGTACGAGCAGCGGCGGCTCGGCCGCGGCGACGGCCGCCGCGGCCCGCAAGCGTGCGCGGCGGTACGCGTGCTCCGGCCAGATGAGGGCGTCGAGCCACGCGACGTCCGCGGGGTCGGCCACATCCAGCGGGTTCAGATCCAAACCGGCCCGCCACACCACATCGGGTACGCGGGTCGGTGGCACCACCCCTGTCGCCGCGCACTCAAGGACCGGTTCGCCGGAGCCGATCACGTGGTCGCCGTAGCGGTAGGCGTACCGGTCGGGGTAGAGGCACAGCCCGGCGGACGCCCCGACCTCCAGCAACGCGAGCGGCTGCGGCAACGCGGCCAGCACCGGCAGCAGTACGGCACACCGCCCGGCCTCGTTCGTCTGCGTGGCCCTGACGCGCAACTCCGCCTCGATCGCCGCCCAGTTCCCCACCGTGTAGTCGTGGAACGCGGCCGGATCCTCGACCGGGCCGGCGAGGAAGCGCACGACGCCGAACAGCAGGTTCGGCTGCCGCTTGATCGGCGGGAGCGTGTCGAGCAGGGCGAGCACCTCGTCGTCCCGGGAGACCGCCAGCGCCAGGCGCTCGTAGGTCGGCGACGCTCCGCGCGCCTCGTTCGCGGCGAACTCGGCGTACTTCGCGGCGGTCGTCATGCCCCCATGATCGCGTCCCGTCATCTCCCGCGCCACGGACACGTCGCGTACCTTGTAGACGCCGTCCCCCTCGGACACGACGGCTCCGAGGGTGAGCTGGCCGCCCCGCGCTGGAAGGGCGATCGCGTGATGTTCCAGCCGGTGATCCCTTCCCGCCGCAGACCGACTCTCACTGACCGCTGGGGCCGGCCCCGATCCAGCCTGCTGCGCCCACACAAGCCTCGTTGCCCTCGGGGTCGGCCAACACCCAGTGCGACGGTGCGTAAGCGTCGGATACCAGGCGGCCACCGGCGGCGATCGCCGCCGCTATCCGCGCCTCGGCCTGGTCGTACGGCACCCAGACGTCGATGTGGACCCGGTTGCGCTGCGGGCGTGGGGCGTCCATCTGCTGGAAGTAGAACGGTGCCCCACGGCGTTGCGGGTCGATCAGGTCTTCGGGGCTGTTCGCGCGGTCCTCATAGCCGAGCAGGGCACGCCAGAACGGCACCACGTCGGAACCGGCAAGGGCATCGATGGTGACCTGGACGGTCTGCACAGCCGACGGATCAGCGGGGATGTGCAGCGTGCGGGCCACTTCCGAGATCTGCCGGGCCAGCTCGACGTCCTGTTCGCTCAGCCCGTAGAAGTCCGCAATCGTGATCAGCCGTACGGTCACGCCTCCGTGGCGCAGGTCAACGTCAGGATGACCACTCCCTACGCCGGGCAGCGTGCTGATCGCCTGCACGAACGTGGCCCCGGCCGTGAACGACCCGGTACGGAAGTAGGCACATGCCCCCTCACCCAGCACACGCCAGTCCTCCAGGCCGTCGATCTCATGAAACTGCTGCGGCCTGATCCGGGTGATTTTGCCGTCAATGTCAGACATCTGGTCAGCGTAGCCAGACACGGCAAGCTACGTTCCCTCAGCCTTCGGAACTACTACGGGAAGATCTCCGGTGAGCGCAGGGCTTCACCTCGAACACGCTCCTCGTCGCCTGCACCGCTCTGGTCACCACGGTGCTGGGCGTGGCACTGCTCACCATGACCCGAGACGACCCCGAGACGACCCCGAGGCGCTGCTCGCCGTCACCGTGACCGTGGGCGTTTCGAACTCAGAGAGTTCAGCGCGGGGTGATGGGGAGGAGATGTCAGGAGCTGCGCGGGGTCACCAGTCCGGATTCGTAGGCGAGGACCACGAGGTGGGCGCGGTCACGGGCATGGAGTTTGACCATGGCCCGGTTGATGTGGGTCTTCGCGGTCAGCGGGCTGATCACCATGCGGTCGGCGATCTGGTCGTTGGACAGGCCATGCGCGACCAGGACGACGGCTTCGCGTTCGCGGTTGGTCAGCGCCCTCAGCACCGTGTCGGCGCCCGGGTGGAGTGGCTGGGCGACGTAGCGGTCGATCAGCTTGCGCGTGATCGACGGTGCGAGCAGGGCGTCACCGCGTGCGGCCACGCGGACGGAGTGGAGGAGGTCCTCCGGCAGGATGTCCTTGACGAGGAACCCGGCGGCGCCGGCGCGCAGCGCGTTGAAGACGTACTCGTCGAGGCCGTAGTTGGTCAGGATGACGACGTGCACCCGGTCCAGGGTCGGGTCCGCGGCGATGCGCCGGGTCGCCTCGATGCCGTCGACGACCGGCATCTGGATGTCGATGAGCATGATGTCGGGCAGGTGCTGCCTGGCGAGAGCCAGGCCCTCCTTGCCGTCGGCGGCCTCGGCCACCACCTCGATGTCGTCTTCGAGGTCGAGGAGCGCGCGGAATCCGCTGCGAATGAGCGGCTGGTCGTCGACCAGCAGGACACGGATCATGGCGTTCGGTCCACTGGAAGCTCGGCTTGGACGGTGAAGCCGCCCTCGTCGCGGGGTTCGGCGCGCAGGCGGCCGCCGAGGGCGGTGACACGTTCGTGCATCCCGAGCAGTCCGATGCCGGGCATCGGGGCGGTGCCCGGCGCGGCCTTGCCGTCGTCGTCGACGCGTATGGCGAGGGCGTCCGGACGGTAGTCGATCCGGACCGAGGCCGTGGTGGCGGCGGCGTGGCGGGCCACGTTGGTGAGCGACTCCTGAACGATGCGATAGGCGGTCCGGTCCACCGCGGCCGGCACGTCGCATCGTTGTCCTTCGAGCGTCAGCGTCGTGTCCAGCCCGCTCGTGCGTGCCCGTTCCACCAGTTCCGGTACGTGATCGAGGCCATGCGGCGGGGTCGTGTCGTCGTCGCGCAGCGCCTCCAGGGTCGCTCGCAGTTCCCGCATCGCCTCCCGACCGGCCTCCTGGATCGCCAGCAGAGCCTCCGGCACCTGCTCGCCGCGCTTGCGTGCCACGTGGACGGCGACTTCGGCCTGCACCTTGATGACCGAGATCTGGTGAGTGAGCGAATCGTGCAGCTCCCGCGCGATGTGCAGCCGCTCCTCGTCGGCGCGGCGCCGCGCGGTCTCCTCCCGGGTGCGCTCGGCCTCGTCCGCCCGCCGCTCGGCCTGCCGCAGCGCTTCCCCCGCGGCACCCGCAGCGATCAGCCAGGCCACCTCCAGGGCGCCTCGGGCCCGCGCGAACGCCTCACCCGTGTCGTGCAGGCCCGAGGCCAGGGCCGCGAGCGGGAGAGCGGCCAGCAGGGTCACGCTCGCCGCCGCCGTGACGATGCGGTGTCCCGCCCGCACGGCGGCGTACACCGCGAAAAGGTACGCGACGGCAGGCACGTCGAAACCGGCCGCCTGGTAACCCACCGTGCACAGCCCGGTGACGGCCAGGACGGGAACCGGAGCGCGGCGGCGCGCGGCCAGCGCCAGGCCGCCAGATGCCAGTAGCGCGTAGCCAAGCAGGTCGAGATTCATGGCGGAGTGCTGCCCGGACAGCCCGGTGACCAGCAGCGTCGCCGCCACGCAGACGGCGATCGCCCAATCTCCGACACCGGCCCGGACACCGGACCGTCCTGTGCTCATGCGCGCACCTTAGCCGGATGCCCGCGCGGGCGACTCCTGCGCGCGGATGATCGGCCGACTACCGCACACGCGGTACCTTCGCGGCTCCTGCGGCGTCCGCGGTAGCCGACTGCGGCATCGGCGGCAGCGTGAATTGCCTGCGCCCGCTAGACGACCGGCGGTGGGTCAGGCGGACATGATCAGGCGATATTCACTCGCAGGAGGAGAAGGAGCACCTCATGCCAGTCCGATTTGCGCTTGCCGTGGCCGGAGCCACCCTGACCAGTTTCGCGCTTGCCGCACCGGCGGCAGCGCACGTCTTGGTCCAGCCGGGCCCCGCCAGTGCTTACACCTTGACCGCCGGGCGTCTCTGGTCCTTGGTGGCCGCACTGCTGGGACTGGCCGGCGCGGTCATCGGCGGGCTGGCTCTGGCCCGCTCCGCCGGTCGTAACGGCACCGGCAACGGGCGAAGGGGCGCCATCGTGGCCCTGGTGGCGGGGCTGGCCGGCGCGGTCATCGGCGGGCTGGTTGTGGCCGCCGCCGACGGTGGTCCCGGCACCGGCTACGGAATAGTCGGGGGCTTCGTGGCCCTGGTGGTTGGGCTGATCGCCATGGTCCTCGGCTGGCTGGCTCTGACCCGCTCCCGCCGCACCGTCTGAGCCGGCCCGCCGAGCCTGGCCGGTGACGGTCTGCGAGCTCCACGGCCACGATCTACGGCTGCTGTACGAGGCTGAATCAGCTGTTCAGGAAGAGTTCCTGGAGGAGCGTGTGGCCCGGCATGGTCTGGGCCGGACGGACGCCCACGGCGAACATCTCCGGGTCGTCGAACACGGGTTCTCCGCTGGGGCGGCGTGTGTACGGGACGCGCCCGTAATCCACGCCGTCGCTTTCGTCGAAGCTCATCCAGGTGATCGTTTCCTGTTCCCCTCCGCGTAGAGGGTGGTTGGACACGGCGCGGCTGTAGACGGTGTCAGGTGTGGTGACCCACACCAAAGGGACGGCGAAGACCCATCGCGTTGCCTGGATTTCCTGGGCTTTGGCGGCTGCTCGCGTCTCGAACGAGGTGGCGGCCCGCGGATCGCGGAGATAGTCGTAGTCGCTGAGCACGAGCTTCCGCTCTCCTTCGAGAGCGACGATCGCGGGGCAGTCGCGGGCGGCGATGTTCTTTTGGAGACGCTCGACCACCTCGAAGAGCAGTGCAGCCGTCTCGTCGTTCATCGTGTCCTCCGAAGCTCGCAGTCCCCAGTGCTGCCGTGGCCCGGAGCGACCTCGGAGCTGGTCAGACTGTCCTGGCCAGGATGCGCCGGTCGAGGAACTCTCCAGGGTCCGGATGGAACCCGCCGGTTCTCCTCCACCGCGGCGTGTCGGACCCGCGCCGGAAGATGCCCACCTTCCTTCCGGCGCGGGCCGACGCCCGCAGGTCGCGCATGGGGACTGTCAGACTTCTTCCACGCTGCTCGGCTCACGCCGGGACAGGTCGATGCCGAGTTCTTCAGCGGCACGGAACACGTCCTCGTCCGTGTCGCGCAGCTCGATCGACCTGCCGTCGCCGGAGAGCACCTCGACGTTGAGGCAGAGCGACTGCATTTCCTTGATGAGGACCTTGAACGACTCGGGGATGCCCG
>NZ_JADDIL010000119.1:0-17379 GCF_020826795.1 Microtetraspora sp. AC03309
CGAGCCCGCCCCCGTGCCGTCCCCCCTCCTGCCGAAGAGCTGACGCTCCGGCCGCGGGCCGGTCGGGAGGGCCTGTGGAAGGCGGGTCAGGCACTCATGGCGTAGAGCACGTCCCGCAGGGGCTCCTCCCGGCCGCGCGTCCAGACCAGCCGCAGGGCCAGGGTGGGCGCGGCGACGTCCAGCGCGACGAGCGCCCCCGACGCCAGGTCCGCCTCCACGACGAAATCGGGCAGCATCGCCATGCCCAGGCCCTGCCTGGCCCATTCCCTGACGGTGGCGACGCTGGGCAGCTCACGCCGTGGGACCTCGGGGCCGATCACGCGGTCCACGGCCAGCCGCGCGGAGCATTCGGGCGCGGTCACCAGCAGCGTGCGGTCCGCGTGGCCGGGCGCGGTGACCAGGATCAGTGACACCTCGTCCACGTCCAGGTAGTCCAGGTCCGGCGGCGTCGAGAACCCCAGCGCGCCGACCCGCAGGCCGGAGTCGAGCAGCAGCCCCGCGTCGAGGCCGCCACCGGCCAGTTCGGCGAACAGCACCTGCCGGGGAAGCGAGGTGACCTCCAGGTCGATATCGGGGCGGCGCTCCGCCAGCCGCCGCACGACGGACGGCAGCCGGGCCGCCGCGAGCATCTCCAGGGCGCCCACCCGGACCCGCTGGCGTCGCTCCGTGACGGCCCGCCGCACCTCGTCGGCGTGGTCGAGCAGGCCCTGTGCCCGGTCGAGCAGCCGCGCTCCCGCCTCGGTCAGCCGCATCCCCCGGGGTGTGCGTTCGAAGAGCGCGACGCCCAATGTTCCTTCCAACCTCCGGATCCGCTCCGACACCGAGGCGGGGGCCAACCCGAGCATGTTGGCGGCCTCGGTGACGGTGCCGGCCCGCGCGACCACCACGAATCCCCGCAGTTGGCGTAATTCCACGTCAAGAGCATACGGATTTCCCGAACGCCCCGTCCGATGGGAGCTGTTGAGGTGAGATGTCCGGTTCAGCAGGGTGACCGGCATGACATCTACGGTGAGGTCCCTGAGCCTCTCGCTCGCGTACTTCCTGGTGCTCCTCGACACCACCGTGCTCACGATCGCGCTCCCCGACGTGCGCGCCACACTCAGCGGTTCGCTGGCCGGGCAGCAGTGGGCGGTGAACGCCTACACCGTCGCCTTCGCCGCGTCACTCCTCGTCGGCGGGGCGGTGGCCGACAGGTACGGCGCGGCCCGGACGTTCCGGCTGGGGGTGGGCGCGTTCGGCCTGATCTCGTTGGCGTGCGCGCTGTCACCGACGCTGGAGGCGCTCGTCGCGCTGCGGGCGCTGCTGGGCGTGGCGGGCGCGCTCTGCCTGGGCGGTTCGCTCGGCCTGATCGCGCAGTTGTACCCCGATGCCGCGGAGCGGGCGCGGGCGATGGGTGTCTGGGCCGCCGCCACCGGAAGCGCCCTCGCTGTCGGACCGCTGGTCGGCGGGCTGCTCGTGGACCTGGCGGGGTGGCGGGCGATCTTCCTGATCAATCCGCCCCTGGCCGCGCTCGGCCTGCTGGCGGCCAAGGGCGTGGTCTCGCCCCGGGGCACGCGACGCATCGACTGGGCCGTGCAATCGCTGGCCTGCGCCTTCCTCGCGCTGCTCGCCCAGGCCGTGACCGGGCGTTCCCCGATCGCGGGAGCGGTGGCCGTCACGATGGTGGTCCTGCTCGTCGTGGTGGAACGGCGCAGCCACGCGCCCGCGCTGCCGGGCGGGTTGTTGCGCGCCGCCTGGCCGGAACTGCTGGCCGGGACCGTGGCGAACTTCGCCTTCTCCGGCGCGCTCTTCGTGCTCACACTGCTGCTCCAGGAAGGACGGCACCTCACCCCGTCGGCCGCCGGGCTCGCCTTCCTGCCGCTGACCCTGCCGATGACCGTCAACCCGCTGCTCACCGGCCGCATCGTGGCACGGTACGGCGCCCGGCCGCCGATCCTGGCCGGGCTGGTCCTGCTCGCCGCCGGGCTGGCCGGGGTCGCGTGCGGCGATCTGCTTGTGGCGTCGCTGATCGTGACCGGCCTTGGCCTGTCGTTCTGCCTCCCCGCGCTGGTGGCGGGTGTGGTCGCCGCCGCCCCGCCGGGGACGGCGGGCACCGCGGGCGGGGTGCTGAACGCCGCGCGCCAGGTGGGTGCCACGCTCGGCGTCGCCGTACTCGGGGGGATCGGCGACGGCCTGCTCGTGGCGGCAGGGCTGGTCGCGGTGACGGCCGTCGTCTACGCGGCCGGGAGCGCCCGGAGGAGAGTGCCGGCGGGCTGACCCTCGTGGCGGCGCCCCGGCCCCGGTGCCGTGGCCTGAGCCGTCCTCTGTACCGCTGCCTGTGCCGCTGCCGTCAGGTACGGCCGGCGCGGCGGCGGCGGATGCCGTACCCGAGCCAGATGAGGCCGCCGAGCAGGCCGGCACCGATCGCGATCATGGCGGCGATCGGCCCGCTCCCGCTGTCCACGGCGGCGACCGGCCGCCGGGAGGGGAGCGCGGTGGCACCCCCGGCGAGCGCGGAGCCGGAGCGCGCCGGCCCGGTCAGCTCGGGAACGACCGAGGCCTTCTCCGGCACGGGATCGACCAGGACGCCCACGGGGGTGGCCCGGCCGCGCGCGGCGAACCCCCAGTCGAGCATCTTCGCGACGTCCTCCCAGAAGGAGCCCTCGTCGTGCATGATCGAGACGATGATCGTGTGGCCGTTCCTCGAGGCCGCGCCGACGAAGCTGCCGAGCGCCTTCGAGGTCCAGCCGTTCTTGACGCCGATCATGCCGGGATAGCGCCAGAGCAGCTTGTTGTGGTTGCCGATCTCGTAGTACCCCTTGGGCGCGGGGAACTTGGCCGTCTTGGTGCTCACGTACTTGCGGAACGAGGGAAGCGCGAGCCCGGCCCTGGCGATCAGGGCGAGGTCGTAGGCCGAGCTCCGCTGGCCCGGCCGGTCCAGGCCGCTCGGCGTCTTGGCCACCGTGTCGTACGCCTGGAGCCTGCGGGCCTCCTTGTTCATGTCCGCGAGGGTGGCCGTCATGCCGCCGTGCGCCTCGGCGAGCGCGTTGGCGGCGTCGTTGCCCGACACCATCAGCAGCGCGCGCATGAGGTCGTCCACCTTGTAGATCGGCTTGGGCACCAGGCCGACCGCGCTGCCCTCCTCGTTGCAGGCATCCTGGCTGGGCTTGACGGTCTTGCCCTTGTCCAGCTTCGGGATGAGCGTGACCGCGGTGAGCGTCTTGAGGGTGCTCGCCGGGAGATAGTGGCCGTGCGGGTCCTTCGCGGCCAGCACCTGGCCGGTCTCCGCGTCGGCGATGACGTAGGACGAGGCGGTGGTCTTGGGGGGAGCCTTGACGCCTTCGGGGGAGATCAGGCCGCGTCCGGCGAGCTGGTCGCCGCCGACGGTGCCCGCCCGGTGGGGCAGGGCTCGCGCGGCGGCGGGTGTGCAGAGTGCGACGCCCATGAGCGTCGCCGTGGTGAAGGCCGCCCCGAGGGCGCGCAGGCTGGTCCCCATAAGGGGTTCAGCCTAGCTTCGAGTCTCTACGCATGCCGTGACAGATCCCCCAAAGATCGCGTCGTACGCACTCGGTGGCAATGCCGATACTGAGAGCATGTCGAGACGTGTATCGGGCTTTCTCCTGGCCCTCGCCGCTTTCATGATCTTTGAATGGATCAATCTGGGCTTCAACCTCGCCGACGGGCATGAGACGAGTTTCTATGTGGTCCACGGCATCCTGATCGCCGTCAACATCGTCCTGGCCGTCGTGCTGGGCGTTGTCGGTGTACGTGCATGGAATACAACCGCGAAGACTGGCAAATCGGGCGGATAACGGGGTACGGCGTAGAGGAACGCCGATTCCGAACAATGGAGGTCCGCGGTGGCGATCCAGTTCAATCCTTCGCGTGGGGCGACTCTGGGAGTGGAGTGGGAGCTACAGCTCGTCGACAGGCACACCCGGCGGCTCCGCCAGGACGCGAAGGAGGTGCTGGCCGCGGTCCCCGAGCTGAGCGAGAGCTCCCGGCCCAAGGCCATGCACGAGCTGATGCAGTCCCAGATCGAGATCGTCACCGACGTGTGCCACACGGCGGCGGAGGCCGTACGCGACCTGGGCAAGAGCATCGACCGGCTCCGCGACGTGGTCGAGCCGCGCGGGATGTCCCTGGCCTGCACGGGCACGCACGCGATCAGCGACTGGCGCGAGGCCGTCTACGCCCCCGTCCAGAGGTACACCGAGCTGGTCGAGGAGATGCAGTGGCTGGCGTGGCGGATCCAGACCTTCGGAGTGCACGTGCACGTCGGCGTCCGGGACAGGGACAAGGTCATCCCCATCGTCAACGCCCTGGCCGCGTACCTCCCGCACTTCCTCGCCCTCACCTCGTCCAGCCCCTGCTGGGGCGGGCAGGACACCGGGCTCGCGTCCAGCCGGGCGATCGTCTTCGGGGCGCTGCCCACGGCCGGGCCACCGCACCTGCTGGCCGACTGGGCGGAGTTCGAGGAGTATATGGACACACTGGTACGCGCAGGGACAATTAGGAGTATTAAGGAGGTATGGTGGGATATTCGGCCACATCCTGATTTCGGGACCATCGAGATCCGGATGTTCGACGGGATCCCCACCCTCCGCGAGGTCGGCATGGTGACCGCCCTGTCCCAGTGCCTGGTCCAGCAGTTCGACCAGCAGCTCGACCGGGGGTACAAGCTGCCGAGGCCGCCCGCCTGGGTCGTACGGGACAACAAGTGGCGCGCCACCCGCTACGGACTGGACGCCGAGGTCATCACCGATGACCAGGGCTCCACCGCGCCGGTGCGCGACGTCCTGTACGAGCTCCAGCGCGAGCTGGAGCCGGTGGCCGAACGGCTCGGCTGCGCGGACGAGCTCGCCGTGATGAGCGAGGTCCTGGACCAGGGCGGCTCGTGCGAGCGGCAGCGCGGGATCCTGGCGGCGGGCGGCACGCTGGAGGACGTCGTGGACGCGACGATCATCGAACTCGCGGAGGACAGGTTCGTGACGTCGCCCCCGGGTTTCTCGAACGGAGGGCCGGGACACTCGGGCACCTGAATGGGCGGGTGATCGGGTTGCCGTCGTAAATACTGTGTCAATCGCCCATCTTGCCCGCCGTAACCGTGGAAAGATTGTGAACGGAGGGTCGGTCGTGGCGGACATGCCTACGCGACCCTTTCGCTCTTCGGCGTGGCCTGACATCGCGGCCTGCCGGGTGGAGCGGGCTCCACAGAGATCCGCTCGGGCGATTGACACGGAACCTGGGCGAGGGCGGGTACGACGGCGACGCTCAGCCGATCTCCGGACCCGGCTGTCCGGCGCCCGGCGCGACGCGGTCGCGCACCGGCTGAGCGCCGATCACGATAACCGGCGAACCGCGCCGGGCAGAGGACACAGCACGTCCTCCAGGGCCCGCGGGCCGCGGTTCGCCCGAGGAAGGAAAGAGTTGTGACGATCTCATCGAGGCTCGCGCCCCCCGACCACGCGGAGGTTCCCCAGGGCGGCGACCTCGCCGGGCAGTTGACCGACTTCCTGCGCGAGCACGGCGATGAGCTCATCGAGTTCAGGCGTGACGTACACGCCCACCCGGAGACCGCATTCAACGAGCACCGCACCACCGACAAGATCGCGCAGCGGCTGTCCGACGCGGGCCTGAAGCCGAGGCGGCTCACCCGAGGCACCGGCCTGTGGGTCGACCTCGGCCGGGAGACCGGTCCCACGGTGGCGTTGCGGGCCGACATCGACGCGCTGCCGATGGACGACGAGAAGGACGTGCCGTACCGCTCGACGGTTCCCGGCGCGTGCCACGCCTGCGGTCATGACGTCCACACGTCCGTGGTGCTCGGCGCGGGCCTGTTCCTCGCCGCCCAGGCCGACGCGGGCGCGCTGCCCGGCCGGGTCCGGCTGATCTTCCAGCCCGCCGAGGAGGTCGGCAGCGGCGCCCTGGAGGTCATGCGCGACGGCGGACTGAGCGACGTGGACCGCATCTTCGCGCTGCACTGCGACCCCAGGATCGACGTCGGTCACGTGGGCCTGCGCGTCGGCGCCATCACCGGATCCTGCGACAACCTGCAGATCCGCGTCTCCGGGCCCGGCGGCCACACCGCCCGCCCGCACCTGACGGTCGATCTCGTGTACGCGCTGAGCAAGATCATCACTGAGCTGCCGGCCGCCCTGTCCCGCAGGGTGGACCCGCGCTCCAGCCTCAGCCTCGTCTGGGGGCAGATCTCCGCCGGCTCCGCCTTCAACACCATCCCCGACATCGGCATGGCGCAGGGCAGCGTGCGCTCGCTCGACGAGGACGCCTGGCACCAGGCGCCCGACCTCATCACGTCGCTCCTGGAGTCGGTGGCCGCGGCGTACGGCGTCGAGGCCGAGATCGACTACCGGCGCGGCACCCCGCCGACGGTCAACGAGGCGACGAGCATCCAGATGCTGCACGACGCCGTGATCCAGATGATCGGCGACGCGGGCCCGGTCCCGACCCCGCAGAGCCTCGGCGGCGAGGACTTCTCCTGGTACGTCGAGTCGGTCCCCGGCGCGTTGGCCCGGCTCGGCACCCGTGTGCCCGGTACGGTCAACGAGGTCGACATCCACCGTCCGGAGTTCGACGTGGACGAGCGGGCGATCGGCATCGGGGTCAAGACGCTGGCGGCGACCGCGCTCACGTCGCTGTGGGGTGACGGCGCCCGCTGACACCGGTCCATTGCCCCGGCCATCGCATTGGGTGATGATGTGACGGGGTGATCGCGTGCGGGGAATCGTCCGATCGATCTGCGTCTTCACACGAACGCCGGACCCTCGCGCGCTGGCTCTCCTGCGCGAGGTCGAGGAACGCCTGGCGGGCGGTGGCTTCACGGTGCAGACCAAACGCGTGGTCAGCCCCGGTCCCATGGCCCGCCTCGCCGACCTGGTCGGCTCCACCGACGTGTACCCCAGCGTGGGAAGCGTCTCGCTGGGGGACGCGGTGGCCCAGTTCGACGTCTTCCGTCAGGTCGAGAAGATGTGCTGCCACCTCGACCTGACGGACCGGCCGCCCGCGGAGGAGGACGTCGCCTTCCTGACGCGCCTGATCGCCGAGGCCCCCGAGAAGACGTTCTACTTCGCGTACGCGTTCAGCAACGCGACCTCCAGCCCCTACTTCCCCGCGTCGAGTTTCGAGCGGCCAGGCTTCTCCGTCGGACTGCAGCCCACGGACCTCGCCGCCGGGTGCGAGACGCTGGAGGAATGGCTGGACCGGATGCTGGCCGCCTGGAAAGCGGTCGTGGCCCTGCTCGACGACGTGCCGGGCTTCCTCGGGGTGGACTCCTCGGTGGCGCCCCTCGGGCCGGGTCCCGGCAGCTTCGTCGGCTTCGTCCGGCAGTTCCATCCCGATTTCAGCCGCTCGCTGATCTCGGACGTGTACGTGCGGGTGAGCGGTTTCATCAAGGAACACAATCCGCGGCCGGTCGGCCTGTGCGGCCTGATGTTCCCCTGCCTCGAAGATTTCGAGCTGGCCGACGAGTACGCCAAGGGAAACTTCGACCTGGCCACCAACATCTATCTCTCCTTGCACTGCGGCCTCGGCATCGACACCTATCCCATCGGTGTGGACGAGGACCCGCGCGCGGTTCTCGACGTGCTCATGCTCATGCGCGCGCTCGCCGGGAGGTACGGCAAGCCGCTGTCGGCGCGTTTCGTCTCCGACGGGCTGGCCCGGATCGGTGAGCGGACGAATTTCCGCAATGAATTCCTCCATGACGTGGTGGTCCGCACGTTCACCAGATGAACGGGTCTCGACGGTCGGCGGAGGCCATGTGATACTCAGGAAAATCCATGGCGGAAGGTCTGCCGAATGCCGTTCGAGCCACCGGGCATCGATCCCGCCGTCGCTTCCGGACCTCTCACCCGGGACCAAATCCTGCACCTGGCGCAGGGCCGGATCGCGGCCATTCACGTTCGTCGGGCGCTTGCGGCCGAAAAGTGCGCGGCGCTCGCGCGGATGCTGGATTCCGTTTCCCTGACCGATTATGACATTCGCAAATACCGCCTTCCGGCCGCGCATCTCGGGCCGAGCCTCAACGAGGCCAAGGTGGCGGGCGAGATCGATCCCGGTTACTGGGAGCGGCGCGACCACACCGGCAAGTTCTGGGGCGAGTCCGTCGACGATCCACGCCCCGGCTGCCTGGCCCTGCTCGCCGCCGCCTGGCCGTACGACGTGGGGCCGGCGACGGTGGACGGGCGGGAGCTGTTCTGGGGCATCATCCGCGAGATCAACCAGGGCACCGTCGTGCACTGCGACGACGTGCTGAAGGAGTACCCTCCGAGCCTCCTCGACCATCCTCCGGTGGCACAGCTGGGCTTCAACCTGTTCCTGTCCGCCCCCGACGCGGGCGGGGAGACGCTCGTCTGGGATCGGCGCTGGACCGCTGAGGACGAGAAACACCGAAGGGGCATCGGTTATTCACGGAGAATCGTGGGGAACGACGTGCCCGTCGCGGTCACGCCGGCCACGGGAGACGTGATCATATTCGATTCGCGGAATTTCCACGCGGTACGGCCGGGCAGGGGGAGACGGCGGATCACGCTCTCCTTTTTCATGGGTTTGACCGAGGACGAGCGGATCATTCTCTGGTCCTAGCTGGAGCGCCAATAACGCTGTTATCGCACCGTTAGAGGCGGGCTCACCGATATCCGGGCGTACGCGTCTACTGTGGGGTGCGCAGCGATCGGCCTTTTCCCGGGAGAATCGCCATGCCTCCTCCGCGACTTGACATGTTCGTCCTGCGAGAAGGCGTCTGGAAGGACATCGGCAGTTCGGTGCTCCAGATACGCCGGCAGGTTTTCCAGGATGAGCAGGGAATCGCCCGGCATCTCGACGAGGACGGGCAGGACGAGGACTGCCTGCACTTTCTGGTGGAGACGGCCGTGGGCGAGCCGGTAGGCACGGCGCGCATGTGGCACAACCACCTGCAGCGCCTCGCGGTGCTCGACCGGGTCCGCAACCAGGGCATCGGTTTCCTCCTCGTCGCGTCGATGCTGCGCACCGCGCACGTCCAGAGGTTCGGCCACGTGGAGGCGACGGCGCAGCCGTCCGCGCTCGGCCTGGCCCGCCTGTTCGGCTTCGACGTGGACCCCGTCGTCAGGGAAATCGCCGGTCGCCCGCACCACCGGGTGAGCAAGCAGATGATCTTCGAGGGATAGATGCTCAACGGGTTTCGGCGGACGAGTGAGAAGTACTTCGGGGTGCTGGCGAGCAGCCCCATCATCGCCGGTCTGGTCGGCGCGTCGTTCGGCCTGGTGTTGTCGAACCTCGCCGCCGCCCGCGGGGCGGGTCCGCCGCAGTGGGCGCTGGTGGGCATCTTCCTGGCGGCGATCTTCTCCGCGGCGTTCGTGCAGAACAAGCTGACGAGCGTCGAGGTCAGGGTCGCCCAGCTCACCAACGCCGCGCACCTCCTGCGGGTGGACGAGCAGAGCGGCGGCATGGACATCGTCAACGGACTGGTGCAGAACAGCCGCATCGTCCGGGTCGTCGGCCGGGCGCGGCAGGACCAGCTGATGTCGCCGCTCTCCCACCAGAAGGACTACCTCGCGGCGACGGAGGCCGCCGTCCGGACGGGCCGCCTCCGGGTGTACCGCCGGATCACCGGCGACGAGTTGCGCACGCTCTTCCGCGGCCATCTGGAGCGGCTGCTCAGGATGCGCCAGCCGGGGCAGGACGTCCAGGTGGCGCTGGTCCCGGAGATCGACCTGCTCGTCTCCTACCAGGTCTTCGACCGTACGGCCGCGATCATCGGAATCGAGACGTCCGCCGTCCCCGGGATCCGGGACAGCACGGTGGTCTTCCTGACGTACAACGTCGAGATCATCGACGCGCTGACCGCGCATTTCGACGGCGCGTGGGCGCGGCTGACCGCGATCGCCGACGCGGACGAACTGCTGTCCCGGACCACCGCACTCTGATCGGCCCGGGACAGCGCGTCTGAGCTCGGCGATCGCACGAAGAAGATCATCGAGAGGCGGATCCGGGGCCCGTCCGGCCGGCCGAACCTACTCACTGGTCACAAGGTGGCGAGAGGTACATAACGGAGCGGTTTCGGACTCGTGTGCCCATTTGGTCTATGCAGGTCAAACAACTATCTTCCGTGCAGGGTCGCCGCGCGTCGTGCGTGCGCGACCGGTTGGACGGCGGGGACACGGAAGGGGAGTACACCTTGCTCCGCAATCGAGTAAGCAAGCTGGCTGCCGCCACTGCTGCGGGTGCCATGCTCATGGCCGCCGCCGCGTGTGGAGGTAGTGACACCAAGACTGAGACGGGCGCGAGCGCGTCGGCGGAGCCCGCCGCGGCGAAGGCCAAGGTCGGCCTCGCCTACGACATCGGCGGACGTGGTGACCAGTCGTTCAACGATGCCGCCGCCGCCGGCCTGGACAAGGCCAAGGGCGAGTTCGGCCTCGAGACCAAGGAGCTGGAGACCGCTCCCGGCGAGACGGACGCGCAGAAGGAGGAGCGGCTGCGCCTGCTCGCCAGCAGCGGGTTCAACCCGGTCATCGCGGTCGGCTTCGCGTACTCCGCGTCCGTGAAGAAGGTCGCCGCCGAGTTCCCGGACGTCAAGTTCGCGATCATCGACGACGCCGACGCCACCGGCCCCAACGTCAGCAACCTGGTCTTCGCCGAGGAGCAGGGGTCGTTCCTGGTCGGCGCCGCGGCCGCGCTGAAGTCCAAGAAGGGCAACGTCGGCTTCGTCGGAGGCGTCGAGGTCCCGCTGATCCAGAAGTTCGAGGCGGGCTTCGTGGCGGGTGCCAAGGCCGTCAAGTCGGACATCAAGATCCAGACCAAGTACCTGAGCCAGCCGCCGGACTTCACCGGGTTCAACGACCCGGCCAAGGGCAAGACCGCGGCCCAGGGCATGTACGACGGCGGCGCCGACGTGGTCTACCAGGCCGCGGGCGGTTCCGGCGGCGGTGTCTTCGAGGCCGCCAAGGCCGCGGGCGCCATGGCCATCGGTGTCGACTCCGACCAGGCGAAGACGGCCGACGCGGCCGTCGCCGACGTGATCATCAGCTCGATGCTGAAGAAGATCGACGTGGCGGTCTACGACTTCCTCAAGAACTTCACCAGCGGCAGCGTCAAGGCCGGTGAGTCCCGCTACGACCTGAAGGCGGGCGGCGTCGACTTCTCCACCACCGGCGGCAAGATCGACGACATCAAGGCCCAGCTCGACGAGTACAAGCAGAAGATCGTCAACGGCGAGATCACGGTCCCCACGACCCCCTGACCTGCCGTTCTCCGAGGGGCCCGGGCGCTGATCGCTCCGGGCTCCTCGGCCTATCGTGCCTGTCCACAGGCACTCCGGGTGGGGGAGGCCGCCATAACAACCGCAATCGCCACAGATCCCGCCGTAGAGCTGACGGGTATCACCAAGAGGTTTCCCGGCGTCATCGCGAACCGGGACGTCCGCCTGAGCGTCGCCAAGGGCCACATCCACGCCATCGTCGGGGAGAACGGCGCGGGCAAGTCCACGCTCATGAAGATCCTGTACGGCATGCAGCGCCCGGACGAGGGCGAGATCCGGATCAACGGGTCGGCTGTGAGCTTCCACACCCCGGGCGACGCCATCGGCGCCGGGATCGGCATGGTCCACCAGCACTTCATGCTCGCCGACAACCTCACGGTCCTCGAGAACGTGATCCTCGGCAGCGAGCCGCGCAAGGGCGGCCTCGCCATCGACTTCGGCGCGGCGCGCAAGAAGATCCGGGAGATCTCCGACGCGTACGGGCTGGGCGTCGAACCCGACGCGCTGGTCGAGGAGCTGGGGGTGGGCGACCGCCAGCGGGTGGAGATCCTCAAGGTCCTCTACCGGGGGGCCCGGATCCTCATCCTGGACGAGCCGACCGCGGTCCTCGTGCCGCACGAGGTGGACGAGCTCTTCGACAACCTCCGGGTGCTGGTCCGCGAGGGCCTGACGATCCTGTTCATCTCGCACAAGCTCGACGAGGTCCTGAAGGTGGCCGACGCGATCACCGTGATCCGCCGGGGCACGACCGTGGCCAGCGTCGAGCCGAGCGGGGTGACCGCGCGCAAGCTCGCCGAGTTGATGGTCGGCAGCGAGCTGCCCAGCCCGGAGACCCGCGAGTCCACCGTCACCGACGTCGTCACGCTGGAGGTCTCCGGCCTCACGATGGCGGCTCCGGGACACGGGCCGATCCCGAAGGGCACCTCAGCCGAGCAACTGAAGGCGGACGGGGTGCGCCTCCTACTTGAGGACATCTCCTTCACGATCCACAAGGGCGAGGTCCTGGGCATCGCCGGGGTCGAGGGGAACGGCCAGGCCGAACTCGTCGAGGCCATCATGGGCATGCGTTCCATCACGGCCGGGACGATCAGCCTCGGCGGCGCGGACATCACCGCCTGGTCCACCCTGAAGCGGCGTGAGGGCGGCATCGGCTTCATCCCCGAGGACCGGCACCGGCACGGCCTGCTGCTTGAGGCGCCGCTCTGGGAGAACCGCATCCTCGGCCACCAGACGCGCGAGCCCAACGTCAAGGGCGTCTGGATCGACCGCGCGGGAGCCCGCAAGGACACCCAGCGGATCGTCGACGAGTACGACGTCCGCACCCCTGGCATCGACGTGGACGCGTCCGCCCTGTCCGGAGGCAACCAGCAGAAGCTGATCGTCGGCCGGGAGATGAGCGGCGAGCCGGTGCTGCTGATCGCGTCGCACCCGACGCGGGGTGTGGACGTGGGCGCCCAGGCGGCCATCTGGGACCACCTGAGGAACGCCCGCGCCGCCGGCCTGGCCGTACTGCTGATCTCCGCCGACCTCGACGAGCTCATCGGCCTGTCCGACTCGCTCAAGGTCATCCTGCGGGGCCGGATCGTCGCCGACGTCGATCCCGGTGCCGTGACCCCCGAGCAGCTCGGCTCGGCGATGACCGGCGCGGGGGAGGACACGTGAGCGGGCGAACCGAGCGAATCGAGCGAATCGGAAGGCACAGTGCGATTCGCGAACGCCTCCGAGTCGCCGGGCCAGGAGACGGCATGAGCGAGCGAACCTTTCAGCACAGCGTGACGCGCGAGGCGCCGTATTGCGTGTCTTCGACACGTCCCGGCTCTGAGCGGCCAGGCGAGGAGACAGCATGAGCGCATTCATGGAACGCCTGACCGGGCGGGTGAAGCTCGACGGCGTCTTCGCGATCGTCGCGCCCGTCCTCGCCGTCGTCTTCGCCGGCCTCGTGACGTCCGTCGTCCTGCTGATCGCGGGCAACTCGCCGGCGGACGCCTTCACGACCCTGCTCGACCAGGGCTCCACGCCGCGCATCATCGTCCTGATCCTCAACACGTCGGCCGCCTACTACCTGTCGGCCGTCGCGGTGGCGATCGGGTTCCGGATGAACCTGTTCAACATCGGTGTGGACGGCCAGTACCGGCTCGCCGCGCTCCTCGCCGCGGCCGTCGGCGGGGCCGGGCTGCTGCCCGGCGTGCTCAACAGCCTGCTCGTGGTCCTGGTGGCCGTGCTCGTGGGCGCCCTGTGGGCCTCGATCGCCGGACTGCTCAAGGTGACCCGCGGCGTCAGCGAGGTCATCTCCACGATCATGCTGAACGCCATCGCCACCGGCCTGACCGGCTGGCTGCTGACCGCCGACCGGCTCGGTGTGCTGAGCGGCAACGCCATCGGCACCACGCCGATCCCCGAGGACGCCCACGCGCCCGGATGGGCGCTGATCCCCGGCACGCCGATGCAGGTCAACAGCTTCCTCATCGTGGCGATCATCGTCGGCGTCGGTTACGCGGTGCTGCTCAACCGGACCCGTTTCGGGTTCAACCTGCGCGCCACGGGCCGGTCGGAGCCGGCCGCGGTGGCCAGCGGGGTGGACGTCAAGCGGATGGTCATCAGCGCGATGGTCATCTCGGGCGCCGTGGCCGGTCTCGTCGGCATGCCGGAACTGCTCGGCGGCTCCTTCCAGTACAGCCTGAACTTCCCGGCCGGGCTCGGCTTCACCGGCATCGCGATCGCGCTCCTCGGCAGGAACAACGCGGTCGGCATGGCGGTCGGCGCCCTGCTGTGGGCGTTCCTGGACAGCTCCTCGAACGCGCTGCAGATCCTGGACATCTCCAAGGAGCTCGTCGACATCATGAAGGGTGTGATCGTGCTCTCGGTGATCATCGCGTACGAGCTGGTGCACCGGTACCGGACCGTCGCCGCGCAGCACAGGGTCAGCCGCGAGCTCGCCGCACCGGCCGAGGTGGAAGGGGCCGCGGTATGACCGCCACGGACGTCTCGGCGGGCAAGCCGGTCGCCGCGCCTCCCGTGCGGCGGTTCAAGCTGACCTTCCCCGTCCTGCTGGCCGGCCTCGCCGGGCTGGTCATCCTCCTGTCGGTGGCCCGGCTGGTGACCGGCGCCCACGACATCACCTCGGGCGGCACGATCAGCGCCGCGCTCGGCCTCGCCGTACCGATCGGGCTGGCCGGGCTCGGCGGCCTGTGGTCGGAGCGGGCCGGCGTGGTGAACATCGGCCTCGAAGGCATGATGATCCTCGGCACCTGGTTCGGCGCCTGGGGCGCGCTCCAGTTCCACAGCCCCTGGGCCGGTGTGGTCGCCGGAGCGATCGGCGGCGCGATCGGCGGCGCCATCCACGCGCTGGCGACCGTGACGTTCGGCGTGGACCAGATCATCTCGGGCGTCGCGATCAACATCGTCGGCCTCGGCTTCACCCAGTACCTCTCCAAGCTGGTCTTCTCGACCATGAAGGGCGGCGGCGCCAAGCAGTCGCCGCGTGTGCCGACCATGGGAACGTTCGACGTGCCGGGGATCGGCCAGCCGCTGCTGGATCTGCAGAACAAGCGCTGGTTCCTGGTGTCGGACGTCGCCGGCATCCTGCACGGGATCACGCAGAACGTCTCGTTCTTCACGATCCTGGCGATCCTGCTGGTGCCGCTGTCGTTCTACCTCCTGTGGCGTACGGCGTTCGGCCTGCGCATCAGGTCCTGCGGCGAGCGGCCGGTGGCCGCCGAGTCGCTGGGCGTCAACGTCTACCTGTACAAGTGGATCGCGGTGATCGTCTCCGGCGGGCTCGCCGGGCTCGGCGGGGCGTTCCTGTCGCTCATCGCCGCCGGGATCTACCGCGACGGGCAGACGGGCGGTCGCGGCTACATCGGCCTGGCCGCCATGATCTTCGGCAACTGGCGGCCCGGCGGCCTCGCCGGTGGCGCGGCCCTGTTCGGCTACACCGACGCGCTCCAGCTCAGGCAGGGCGGCACCTCGGTCCACGCGCTCCTGCTCGTCGTCGCCATGCTGCTCGCCGCCGTCGCGGTCTACCAGCTCGTACGGCAGCGCAGGAACAGGGCCGCCCTGGTGACCGGCATCGCGACGATCGCGGTCTTCGCGGTGTTCGCGGTGACCGACACGGTGCCGGACGCCTTCACGTCGTTCACGCCGCATCTGACTACGCTGCTGGTGCTCTCACTCGCCTCGCAGCGCCTGCGGATGCCGGCCGCCGACGGCGTTCCCTACCGAAGAGGACAGGCCAAATGACCAAGCCGACCATCGACTGGGACGCGCTGCGCGCCCTGGCGACCGAGGCCATGGCGCACGCCTACGCGCCGTACTCCAAGTTCCCGGTCGGTGCCGCCGCACTGGTGGACGACGGGCGGGTGGTCACCGGTTGCAACGTCGAGAACGCCTCCTACGGGATCGGGTTGTGCGCCGAGTGCGGTCTCGTGTCGGCGCTGCACGCCGGCGGGGGCGGCCGGCTGGTGGCGTTCACCTGCGTGGACGGGCACGGCGAGCTGCTGATGCCGTGCGGGCGCTGCCGCCAGCTCCTCATGGAGCACGGCGGGCCGGAGCTGTTGGTCGAGACCCCGGAGGGGCCGTGGCGGCTGGCGGACATCCTGCCGTTCGCCTTCGGCCCTGACGACTTGTCGCGCTGAATAGCGATAAATCCGGATACACGGCGGCGGATCGCCGGGAGGGTTACGGCTCCCGTGGGAGCCGTACACGACAGAGGGGGATCATGGGTTTCGACGCGATCGAGATCATCACCACCAAGCGGGACCGGCGCGAGCTGTCCACCGCCCAGATCGACTGGGTGATCGACGCGTACACGCGTGGCGCGGTGGCCGACGAGCAGATGTCCTCGCTGGCGATGGCGATCCTGCTCAACGGCATGAACCGCAGGGAGATCGCCGACTGGACCCTGGCCATGATCCGGACCGGGGAGCGGATGGACTGGTCGGCGCTCGACCGGCCCACCGCGGACAAGCACTCCACCGGCGGGGTGGGCGACAAGATCACCCTGCCGCTCGCGCCGCTGGTCGCCGCGTGCGGTGCCTATGTGCCGCAGCTGTCCGGGCGCGGGCTCGGCCACACCGGGGGCACGCTGGACAAGCTGGAGTCGATCCCCGGCTGGCGCGCGTCCCTGTCGAACGACGAGATGCTGCACGTCATCCGTACGGCCGGCGCCGTCGTGTGCGCGGCCGGCGCCGGCCTCGCCCCGGCCGACAAGAAGCTGTACGCGCTGCGCGACGTGACCGGGACGGTCGAGTCGATCCCGCTGATCGCCTCGTCCATCATGTCCAAGAAGATCGCCGAGGGCACCGGTTCGCTCGTCCTCGACGTCAAGGTGGGCTCCGGCGCCTTCATGAAGAACGTGGACGACGCCCGCGAGCTGGCCGAGACGATGGTCGCGCTGGGCGGCGACGCCGGGGTCCGGACCGTCGCCCTGCTCACCGCGATGGACCGGCCGCTGGGACGGGCCGTGGGCAACGCCCTGGAGGTCGAGGAGTCGGTCGAGGTCCTCGCCGGCGGTGGCCCCGCCGACGTGGTCGAGCTGACCGTACGGCTCGCCAGGGAGATGCTCGAGGCCGCCGCCGTACCGGGGGCCAAGGACCCCGAGCAGGCGCTCAAGGACGGCTCGGCGATGGACGCGTGGCGGCGCATGATCGGCGCGCAGGGCGGCGACCCCGACGCGGCGCTGCCCAGGGCGGCCGAGACGATGGACGTCGTCGCGCCGTCGTCGGGAGTGCTGCGCCGCCTGGACGCCCTCAGCGTGGGAGTGGCCGCCTGGCGGCTCGGCGCGGGCCGCGAGCGCAAGGAGGACGCGGTCTCGTTCGGAGCGGGCGTCACGCTGCACGCCAAGCCGGGTGACACCGTCCGGGCCGGGCAGCCGCTGATGACCCTGCACGCCGACGAGGCGGGACGGTTCGAGCGGGCGCTCGGCGCCCTTGAGGGCGCCTACGAGATCGGCGACTCCGCCGACCCCGGCCTGCTCCCGCTCGTGGTCGCCCGGATCACCGCGCAGGACTGATCGCGGGGATCGTCGCGGGAGTGACCACCCGCGTCAGGAGTACGGCCCGGCCTGCATGAGCCCCGTGGATCGCGGGGTGACAGGCCGGGCCGAGTCATGTGCGGCCGACGTCAGGCGCCGGAACAGGGGGCTC
>NZ_JADDIL010000120.1:0-17290 GCF_020826795.1 Microtetraspora sp. AC03309
GACCTCAAACGATCACCGGGAAGGTACACCCCTTCCCGGCCGATCCACAGATCTCAAGCATTGCTCCTCGGGGGATCGTTCACCTGACGTACTTTGCTGACAATCAGGGGCGCCGGGCATGGCGGAACTCTCTGGGCGCCTGACGGAGACTGGCTGGCGCGTCTACTTTCATCAGGGCACTTTGGTTGGACGCCTTGAGCAGTGACTCCCTCAGGCCAGGCGCCCTGGTCTAGCCCCTCAGCGGAGCACCTCCATGCGCTGGGTGCCGATGACCGACAGCAGGCGCAGTGCCTGCTCGGACGGTGAGCCGGGAGCGGCGGTGTAGATCACGACCTGCTGGTCCCGGTCGGTGATGTCGAGCACGTCGCAGTTGACGGTGACCGGGCCGACCTGCGGGTGGCGGAAGGTCTTGCACAGGGCGACCTCGGCGGTCACGTCGTGGGAGGCCCACAGGCGCGCGAACTCCTCGCTGCAGGCGAGGAGTTCGCGCACCAGCGCGGCCACCTCGGGATCGTCGGGGTAGCGGGCGGCGGCGGCGCGCAGCCGGTGGGCTGAGAAGCGCGCGAAGTCATCCGCGTCCGACAGCCCGTACAGCACCTGCCCGTTCGCGTGGGGTCCGAGGAAGATGCGGCGCGCAAGGTTGCGGTCGCGCCGGGTCAGGGCGGAGAAGTCCTCCATGAGCGCGGCCGCCAGGTCGTTCCAGGCGATCACCTCGAACGTCGCGGACGTCACGATCGCGGCGGCCTGCGGCAGCCGCCGCAGCAGGTCGAGGATGCTCTGCCGCACCTCGCGGGAGGGTCCGGGGGCGGGGCCGTGCGGCGCTCCGGCAAGGTGGTGGAGGTGGTCACGCTCGACGTCCGACAGCCGCAGCGCGCGGGTGATCCCGGACAGCACCTCGCTCGACGGGCGCGGGCCGCGGGCCTGTTCCAGTCGGGTGTAGTACTCCGTCGAGATGTACGCCAGCTGAGCCACCTCCTCCCGGCGCAGCCCTGGGGTGCGGCGGCGCGGCCCGGCAGGCAGGCCCACTTCGGCGGGGCTGATCCGCTCGCGCCTGCTGCGCAGGAATCCGGCCAGTTCTTGTCGGTCCACACCTTCAGTCTGCAGAAACGCGCACATCCGAGCCAGGTACTGCCGCTACCTGGTTACGCCGGTCGGACGGGCGTCAGGCTCGGAGCATGACACAGATCGATGACACCCTGCAGGCCCTCGCCGACAGCTTCCGTACGTCACTGCGCTCGCCGATCATGCACCGGCCGGACGAGCAGGGCCTCGCGTACGAGGACGTCACCTTTCCCTCCGAGGACGGCGTGCCGCTGGAAGGCTGGTACATCCCGGCCCCCGGATCCGACAAGATCGTCATCGCCAACCACCCTCGCTGGTTCAGCCGGGCCGGGCTGCCCGCGCACCTTGAGCCGTGGAGGTCGCTCGGCGGCGCGACCGGCAACGACTTCGAGGTGAACTTCATCCCGGACTACAAGATCCTGCACGACGCCGGCTACCACGTGCTCGCCTACGACCTGCGGAACTTCGGCCACAGCGGCGCGGCCAACGGCGGCATCTTCACCGTCGGCCGGTACGAGTCCCGCGACGTCATCGGCTCGCTGGACTACGTGCGAGGCCGCGCGGACACCCGGGACCTGACCATCGGTCTCTTCAGCCGCTGCGTCGGCGGCAACGCGACCATGTTCGCCATGACCAGACGCCCAGAGGCCTTCGAGGGAGTGCGCTGCATGGTCTCGCCGCAGCCGCTGTCTCCCCGCGTCTCCTGCGAGCGGGGGCTGGAGCGGCTCGGAATCCCCGCCGGGCGCATCGACGACCTGGAGCAGCGCATCAGGCTGCACACCAGCTTCGGGCTGGACGACTTCTCGCCCGTCCCCTGGGCGAAGAACGTCATGATCCCGACGATGCTGTACCAGGTCCGCGACGACCTGATGACCAGGCCGTCGGACGTCCAGGCGATGTTCGACAACATCCCGGTCGCCGAGAAGGAACTGCTCTGGATCGAGGGGACGACCAGGCGCTGGGACGGCTACACGTACTTCCAGCAGAACCCGGCCCCGATGCTCGACTGGTTCGGCACCTACATGAAGGGCTAGGAGCTATTTGGGATTCAGATCTTGGGATGGCCGAGGGTGGGCCGGTAGAACTCGGATGTGGCGCGCTTCGATGTGACCGATGCCGAGTGGGCGTTGATCGAGCCGCATCTGCCGGTGGCGGCTACCGGGCCGCTGCCACGGCGGGTGCGTGATCAGTTCAATGGGATCTGGTGGCGGTTTCGCACCGGAACCGGCTGGCGTGACGTGCCGGAACGGTACGGGCCTTGGTCCACGGTCTACCCGGGTCAACGGCTGGGCCAAGGCCGGGGTGTTCCAGGGATTGATGGACGCGCTGATCTCCAGGTCCTGGGCCTGCCAGTGCTCGCCGGTCTCGTCCCACAGCCACATGTCGTCGCGCTGCTCCCCGACGACCTGCTTGATCCGCTCCGCGGTGTGGTCGTCCAACAGATGCGGAGAGCGCCGCGCCGGTTCCAGGGTTCGCAACTGCTCGCGGTTGACACCCAACTGCTCCAGGACGACCGCGGTCATCATGTTCACGTCGGTCACCGGCCGCCAAAAGGGCTCGCTCCTGCCCACCCTGCCGCCGCCGCCATCACCACGCCACGCCACGCCACGCCACGCCACGCCGCAGATGGTCCCAGACCCCCCAGCCGCCAGCCGCACCTTCACCACATCGAGACCCGGCCCCAGCACGTTTGTCAACGGCACCAACGCCTCGGTGGTCAAGCAGCCAGTTCGACGTCGGTGAAGTCGACCTCCTTCAGAGCAGTGGGTCGAACGGATCCGGCCGATGACGGAGTTCGTCGGTGGCGTACGCGCCGAAGCGAGGGCCTCTGGTCTGCCGTGACGAGGGCCCGTTCACCCAACTTCTTCACGACTACTTTCCGTGGCGAACGCCGGCTCGTCGGCGAACTCAGCGCTGAGCTGGGCTAGTGGCCCGTCACGCAACCTTGGCCGGGTAACTGGTCCAGCTTCTGATCGGCGAACTGGCGGCGAAGTTCGTCTTGGGCTGGGCTCGGGCGTTGCGCCAACGCACGTAGGCACCGATCGCCGCGTTCTGCTCGTCATGGCTGCGGTGGTCGGTGACCACCCTGTCGGGAAACCGTCTCATCCCGACACTGAACGCACGAGCGCCCCAGTCCCCATCACAGGGCCTGGGGCGCTCGTCTTATCGCCACCTGGCCAGTCTGATGTGAGCGGCGTCGGCATTGCGGGGCTGATCTGCCGGAGGAACTTGTGAGGCTGCGGGGCCTCAGCGGCGTGGGTCCGGACCCTCGGTGACGCCCCAGGTCTCCGCGAGTCGGCCGTTGTCAATGCGGAAGATCTCGATGAGCACGGGCCGGACGTCGCTACCCGGGGCCGCCATTCCCTCAACGGATGAGCGGATGGCCACCTTGTCGCCGTCGATCATGATGTCGTCGGCGACAACGCGCATGGCCGGGAACTGGGCGACGACCTGGACCCAGGCCTCCTTGCCCGCTTCGAACCCGGTGGCGCCAAGCGGGTGGTTAAGGAAGTCGGGGGTGAACAGATCGGCGGCCTGGTCGAACTGCCGGGTGTTGAAGCACTCCTGCATCCGCAGCACCAGGGCGCTGGCTTCCTCGCGTGTGGTCATTGAAGGGACCTCCTCGTGTTCGGCGCGGCCTGCCTCATGGTGAAACGACCCAACCCATAAGCGGGGCTTCGCCCCGCTTATATCCGAGCAGCATACGGGGCGGCGCCCCGGTTAAGCTAGGGGTGAGATGTCCAGCCGCACGCCTAAACACACTCCAGCCGGGCCACCGACGGCTCCCGTGAACGACCGGGAGCTACGGGCCGACGCCCGCCGCAACCGTGAGCAGGTACTCCGGACCGCGCAGCAGTTGTTCACCTCCCAAGGCCTCGGCATCTCGCTCGACGAGATCGCCCGCCGCGCGGGTGTTGGTCCAGGCACCGTCCACCGGCACTTCCCCACCAAGGAAGCGCTTTACCTCGCCGTCGCGATCGACCAGATCAGGCAGTTGGTCGCTGAGGGAGAGGCGCTCACCGGTACCGACGATCCAGCCGCCCTCTTCACGCTGCTGTCCCGGATGATGGCCTCGGGCGCGGAGAACGCAGCGGTGAAGAGCGCGCTCACGGCCGCCGAGTTCGACCTGCGCAACGCCGCTCCGGACGCCGCTGCCGACCTCACGCACCAGGTCGCACACCTGCTTGATCGCGCCCATCGCGCCGGCGTCGTACGCCACGACGTAACAGTCGACGAGGTGATGGCAATCGTCGCCGGCGCCTTCGCCGCGATCCGACACGCCGACGCGGACACCAGCCGCGAACGCTCCGCACACATCGCCCAGATCATCCTCGACGGACTTCGGCCCCAACCCCGATAACAGTGGCGAACCGCGCCAGCACTACCGCGAGGGCATGGAGGACCGGCTCGGCGCGCTCGGCCTGGCGCTGAACGCCGTGGTGCTGTTCAACAGCCGCTATGTCGGCGCCGCCGTCAAGCGGTTCGCGGCCGACGGCTTCCCCGTCACCGACGAACTGCTCGCCCGGCTGTCCCCGCTCCAGTACGACCACATCAACTTCCTGGGCCGCTACGCCTTCACCCGGCCGCCGGCTCCGGGACCGCGGCAGCTGCGCGACCCGCACAGAGACGGCGAGACGGACGGCGGCGAGGACGGATAGCTCGCGGGCCCCTTGCTCAGGGTGCCCACCACATTCATGCCACTCCCTCCTGGCCTGTGAAGCTCACGTCGTCGGTCGCGGCGACATGTGCGGCGGGCGCGGTGAGGTGCCTGGCGGTGTCCAGGGTTTCCCGGATTCGTTGGGCGAGGGTGTGCCGGTCGGGGTCGTTGATCCAGCGTTCGAAGGCGACCTTGAACGCGGCGATCCCGATTTCGGCGGCGAGTGCCGCGGTAGTGGTCTCCAGGCCGCGTTCGCGCAGCGCGTGGGCGAGCGTGGAGGCGAGTGCGGCGAGTTTGGCCAGTTCGCGTTCCTGGAGTTCGGGGTTGGCGGCGATGACGGCCTGGCGTTGTCGTGCCAGGTCTGCGCGTTCTTCGAGGACGGGAGCGGCTTCGGTCAGGGCGTGGGTGATCACCTCGAGCGGCGGGAGCGGGACGGGGGCGGCGGCGGTGGCGTCCGCGAGGGTGTCGGCGAGCGGGCTGTCGCCCGGGAAGAGGACTTCCCGTTTGTCGGCGAAGTGCCGGTAGAAGGTCCGTTCGGTGAGCCCGGCGCGGGCGGCGATCTCCGCGACGGTGGTGGCGTCGAAGCCCTTGTGGTTGTAGAGCTCCAGCGCCGCCTTCTCCAGGCGGCCTCGTGCGTCGGGTTCCCATCGGCTCATGGTCCGATCCTACCCCTCGATGACAGAATCTGACATCAGTGATGACAGTGACTGACGTCGGTGCTACGGTGATGTCATCAACTGACATCAGGGCCCCCGCCCCCGGTGGGGAGCCCGCAGCAGGAAGGCGCACCATGCGCGTATTCGTCACCGGAGCTTCTGGACACGTCGGCTCCGCCGTCGTCCCCGAACTCCTCGATGCAGGACACCAGGTCGTCGGCCTGGCCCGCTCGGACAAGTCGGCCGCCGCGTTGACGGCTGCCGGTGCCCAGGTGCACCAAGGCGACCTCGACGATCTCGACGGCCTCGCCGCGGCCGCCGCCGCGGCCGACGGCGTGATCCACCTGGCCTTCAAGCACGACGCCATGTTCGCCGGCGACTTCGACAGCGCGGTCGAAGCCGATCTGCACGCCATCGAAACCCTCGGCGACGCGCTCGCCAGCACCGGCAAGCCTTTGGTGACCACCTCGGGAACCATGCTGTTCGCCTTCGCGGGACTGGAAGACGCCGCCACCGAAGCCGACGCGCTCGACGCAGGCCCACGGATCGACGCCGAGAACGCGGTGGTCGCACTCGCGGAACGCGGCATCCGGTCGTCCGTCGTCCGGCTCACTCCGACCGTGCACAGCACGCTCGACCACAACGGCTTCATCCCGACCCTGATCTCCATCGCCCGGTCCAGAGGCGTCTCCGCCTACGTCGGCGACGGGGCCAACCGCTGGCCCGCCGTGCACACGCTCGACGCGGCACGCCTGTACCGGCTGGCGCTGGAATCCGCGCCGGCGGGGTCACGGCTGCACGCCGTCGACGACGAGGGGATCACCTTCCGGGAGATCGCCGAGGGCATCGGCCGCGGGCTGAACCTGCCCGTGGTCAGCATCCCGCCGACCGAGGCCGAGGCCCACTTCGGCTTCCTGAGCGCCCACGCCCAGGCCGACAACCCCTCCTCGAGCACGCTGACCCAGGACCTCCTCGGCTGGAAGCCCGTCCAGCCCGGCCTCATCGACGACCTCGCCCAGGGCCACTACTTCGACGCCCCGGCGGCCACCGCACGCTGAGCCAAGCGCACTCCAGCTCCCTCCCACCGGTCCCCGCAACCACGTCCCGGCGGCACGGCGGACCGGTCCTCAGGACCCAACACCCTCGTAGACCGGCTGCTGCGCGCCCCCGCGCCGCATCGCAGCCAGAGGAGACGAACGGCATGACCATGAAAGACGCACACGATCGGATGGACCCTGAACTCGCCGAGGCCCTGAAGGCGGTGCCGATGACGTCGGCGGGGGTCTTCGATCTCAGCGACCTGGAGGGAACGCGAGCCGGCGTCCGCGCTATGGCCGAATCCATCGCCGACACCATCCCCGACGAGCCCACCATCACCGCCCACGAGATCCACGTGCCGCGCGCCGAAGGCCCCGATGTCCCGATCCTCCTGCTGCGTCCGCAGAACGCGCCCGGACCGCTGCCGGTCATCGTGTGGTTCCACGGCGGTGGGCAAGTGCTCGGCTTCGCCGCCCAGGACGCACCCTGGCTCAAGCCGCTGTGCGCGGCACTCGGCTGCGCCATTGTCAGCGTCGACTACCGGCTGGCCCCGGAAACCCCCGCGCCCGGCGCCGCCGAGGACGGATACACCGCCTACCGGTGGATCAGTGAGAACGCCACCGATCTCGGCCTCGACCCCACCCGGGTCGGCCTGGCCGGCCAGAGCGGAGGCGGAGGCATCGCCGCCGCCACAGCCCTTCTGGTCCGCGACCGCGCCGCAGCGACCCCCCTGTTCCAGCTGCTGATGTATCCGATGCTCGACGACCGCAACACGACCGATTCGAGCCACGAGATCACCGACATCGGCATCTGGGACCGTTCGACCAACATCCTGGCCTGGCAGGCGATTCTCGGCGACCGCGCCGGCACCGAGGACGTCACGTCCTACTGCGCCGCCTCCCGGGCGACCGACCTCGCCGGCCTGCCCCCGACCTTCATCGGCGTCGGTGAACTCGACGTCTTCCGCGACGAGAATCTCGACTACGCCGCGCGCCTGCGCGCCCACGGCGTCTCCGTCGAGTTGCACCTCTACCCCGGCGCCTACCACGCCTTCGACCTGTTCGCCCCGCAGTCCCACGTCGCGACGAGCTTCCACCACACCTTGCACGATTACCTCGTCCGGCACCTCACGAAGGTCCGGGCAACGGCGACTGCTTCGGGCTCTTCGGCCACTCCCATGCATGCGTGACAGCCGCACGGCGGCCGCTGGACCTACCGGTATGTGGAGGTCGCCAACGTGGAGGTGACCGAGCTGCCCGCCGCCATGGCTGGGGAGCGGCCTGCTGCGACCCACGAGGAGGTGTTCCCCACGGCGGGGGAGACGCGGCAGGAGTGGTGCCCCCGCTACCTCAAGCACAGCATGGCAGCCGCCACGATCGCCGCGATGACGAGTCAGGGCGTCCACACCATCGGCGGATACGCGATCTGCGAGGAGGAACGTTGAGCACGGAACGTGTGCCGGCTGACCAGCGGAGCGACGACGAGTGGATCCGGGTGATGTCGGAGCTCCACCCGCACGCGCCGGTCTCCGCCGGGGAGGCGCTCGTCTACCGCTGGCGGGCCGAAGCTCACCAGGAGGGGCATTGAGTGAGACGCGGGTCGTCGTCAACGCCGACGGCCTCGAACTCCTCGCCCCGGCCGTTGGGGCCTGCGCCGCTGGTAGAGCGGTGACGCATGGGCGGCGGCCCCGAGGAATGGCCGACCCTAGAACTTCGTCGTGGCATCGGTCTCCGCCACCGCCTGGATTTGAGCTTGTGTCATCCCCGTCACACCGCGCAGGTCCGCGCCGCTCAGGTCCGCGCCGCTCAGGTTCGCGCCGCTCAGGTTCGCGCCGATCAGGTTCGCGCCGCGCAGGTTCGCGCCGATCAGGTTCGCGCCGCGCAGATCCATGTTGCGCAGATCCGTGTTGCTCAGGTTCGCGCCGCTCAGGTTCATGTTGGTCAGTACGTCGGTCAGGCTCGCGCCGCCCAGGTCCGTGTTACTCAGGTTCGCGCCGATCAGCTTCGCGCCGCGCAAGTCCGCGTTGTGCAGGTCCGCGCCGCTCAAGTTCGCGTTGTGCAGGTCCGCGCCGCTCAAGTTCGCGTTGCCCAGATTCGCGCCGCTCAGGTACGCACCACCAAGATCGGCCTCGGGCGCACGAAGGGCCGTCAGATCCACGGCGAAAGTGTCGCGATCGCGGCGGCCGATGACGGTCAGTGCCGCCTGAATGTCGGTCGCGGGCGGCCCGGTGATCTCGGTCTCAGGGGCTGGGTCGTGTTCGCGGGTGAAAGCCGCCAGGACGTCGTAAATAGTGCGATGATCACGCGGGGAGTCGGCCGCCAGACGCTCCAGGGCGTAGATGCCGCCCAGGCGCACGTCCAGGGATTGGCGGTTGCCGAGTTGTTCGATGGCCTTCGTATAGCGGTCGGTGATCTGTCCCTGCTGCGTGGTGTCCAGGGTCTGAGCCGTGTACCACAGGCCCAGGGCGGTGAACACGACGCCGCCGATCACCACGAGGCCGGTGGCTGACTGGAGCAGGGTCTGGCGGGTGGCGTTGACCGCCTCGATCCGGTCGGTGACCGACAGTTGGCGGCGTTCCTCGTCGGTCAGCGGGTACCGCTCACCGGCGAGACGGCGGGCTGCGGGCCCGAGCAGTACGACGAGCCCGAGGGAGACCACCCCGCTCAACGCCAGGCCGGCCAGACTCCAACGCGCCCAATCCGGCAGGACTGTCAGCCCTACCGATGGCAGAACACGGGATGGGACCAAGGCGGTCAGGGCGGCGACCCCGCTGACGGTAAGTACCGCCAGGGAGATCAACAGGCCGATCAGACGGCTCCTCCAGCTAACAGGAGACCGCGGAGCCGCAGCCGGAGTAGGTGATGCAGGGGGCGGGGGACTGATCGGTGAGTCCGATACTGGTGCGGTCGTCGGCGCGACCGGCGAGGTTGCTGCCGTTGGCATCCGCTGCGCCTGGCGGGAGCGCAGCACCGCGATGGCGCTCGCGGCCGCGGTTGCGGCAAAGGTTCCTACTACGACGCGGCCCCATCGGCTCTGCATACAGCCATTGCACTGCCCGCCGGCAAACCGTGCGAGATGGCGATCGCGTCTGTTCCCAAACCGTTCCCTGCTCGTCCGTTTCCGCACGAGCACCGCGTGCGGGAGATGACGAAGCTGGAGATGCCGACCCCGGCCGTGGAGGTCCTGCGCCGGGTCGGCCAGTGAGCCGGCCCTTGTCGTGGTCTTCGTCCCGGACGGTGGGACCGGCAGTGGCGAGACCGCCTATGCGGAGCAGAGCGACCCCCGGAGTCAGAAGCCCGGCCGAGGCCGGGCGGAGCTACGGTGTTCCACCCGGCCTCGGGTTGATCGGTTCAGGTGGGTTGGGTTATGGGCAGTTGCCGATATCGCTTTCGGAGGAGGCCAGGACGACGTTGGTCTTGGCCAGGCCGATGGCGTCGACGGTGATGTGGACGGCGTTGACGGTCAGGCCCTTGTCGGGGGTGGTGAATGGGGTCTGCTCGTTGAGGACGAGCTTGACGACGCCGACGTTGACCGTGGTGTTGGGTTGGATGTCGGTGGGTTCTGCGATGACCACCGTGTTGCCGACCTTGAGGAAGGCGATCGTGGTGGTTCCGGTGGATCCAGCGCAGGTGGTGGTGGAGCTGGAGTTGACGGTCTTGACGGTGATCACCGGGATGCCGGTGATCCCGATGGTGGTGTCGTCGATGGAGGCGGTGGCCACGGATTTGCCGGGGAATTCGGTGGTGGCGACCTTTGCGCAGAGGGCGTGCGCGCTGATCAGTCCGCTGAGGGAGGCGGTGCAGGGCACCGAGGTGGTGTTGGTCGAGGTGGTGGAGATGGGGCCGGTGTCAGGGATGGGCGCGATGTTGACCAGTTGGATGCCCGCCAGGGTGGCGGAGGCGGTCAGGCCGTAGGCCCGTCCGGTCAGCCGCTGCGGCGTGACGGTGACTTGTTCGGCGCTGCACGGTGAGGTGACGGAGTTGTTGTGGGCGTCACCGCTGTAGATGGCGGTCCACCGGTAGGTGCCGGCCGCGCCGATGGTCACGTTGCCGGATGCGGCGGTGCCGCTGCCGGACAGCGTGTCGGTGCGGGTGGCGATCGGCGTCGCACAGCCGGTGTCACTGGGCCCGAACAGCTGGAACGTGACGGTGCCCGTCGGGTGGTACCCGCCGGACAGGGTCGCTGCATCAGAGACGTTCCCGCCCGCGGGCACCGTTCCCGATGGCGTCGTGGCGATCGATGGGGTCGCCTTTGGGACGTTTTCGGTGATCGTTTCAGTGAAGCCTGGTGACAGGACGCCGTTGAGCAGGAAGTCCGCCTTGCAGGTAATGGTGCTTCCCGGTATGGCTCCGGCGCCGACGGAGACGGTCTCAGTGAAGGTGGCATCATCGCCGCTGGTCACCGTCCGACTGCCCGGGGCCAAGGACACCGACAGGTTCGGGTCGCAGTCACGCAGCTGGTGGGTGACCGTGACCGGCAGGTTGTGCAGGGCCGCCAGGATGGTGTCGCTGACCTCCGAGGGGTTGATGTCGGAGAACAGCCGTCCACCCGTGGCGTTGGTGATCGCGGTCGCTTGCCCGGTCGAGTCCAGCCCGGACAGGTCGAACGCGAGCACGGTGATGTCGGCTGCCTGCAGGGCGCTGATCGCATCGGCCAGCGTATGGCCGTTGCTGGGGTCATGGCTGAGGGCGTCCCCGATCAGCAACACGACCCGAGAGCTGTTCGGCCGAAAGTGGACAGCTCCGGACGCGACCTGGAACAGACCGTTGATGCCGTCCTCGGGGAAGTCGCCGCCGCCCATCGCGACCAGCGAGTTGAGACCGTCGGTGACGTCGGTCTGGTTGGCGGTGAGGTTCTGCGCCACCCGGAACGACGTCGCGTCCGCCGACACGTCCCTGTACTCGGCAACCGCGAACTGCGCGTCCGGCTGCGCCGAAGCGACGTTGGACAAGATGGTGTTCGCATTGGTCCGCACGTTCGAGATGACCCCGCCCATGCTTCCTGTTGTGTCGATCAGGAAGGTGATATCCGGCTTGGGCGGGATCGCCGGAGCGGACACGGTCTTGGCGATCGTCGTCGATCCGCCCGGGGCCAGGTTCAGCGTCACGTCCGCCGGGGTGACCCCGGGCGCGGCGAACGCCGTCCCTGCCCCGGCCGCCAGCATTGCACCGGCCACCACCACGCACACGGCGGCCCGTAATCTTCGCGTCATTCTCACGGTGTCATTCCTTCTGGTGCGGCGTTATGCCATACCGGATTTGGGATCGCTGGCCGTGCAGAATTTCTATGCTTGCGCTACCCGGGACGCCCTCTCCTCACGTGTTGGCGTGAGCGGATACCAAATCGCATTGGTTGGCAGCCCCGGTGGCTTTGTGGCCACGGCCATATGGTGACTGGTCGGCGAATAGATGTAAATAGGCCACTTACGGAAAGTTCCCGACTGGCCGCAGTCGGCCACTCCGTGCTGGTGAGAGGCGCCGGCGAGAAGCGGTCTTTGCTGAGATTTTTTCAGGTATGCCCGATGAAATGAGTGATCCGCAGTTTGCCGCTTCAAAAAGAGCGGCCGTTTCCAGTCCTCCGGGCCGTCTGAATTGCGGTTATGAGCATCGCCGTAGAGTCGACCGACGGTCTCCCGCGCCCATTCGGAATCGGTCAGATCCGACGTATACGACGGCTTCCGGTCATGACTCCGGTGAACCGCCCCGGCTTCGGTGGAGCTTCGCGCGAGAGGCAGCCGGTCGCCCGGTCCATCGGCCACGATCACGCCGTGCACGACGGCCGAGGACGGCAGCGCGCGCAGCATCGCGCCGAACGCGACGGTCGCGGTCTCGTCTCCGCGAACAGGTGGTACGACGCGCCCTCGCGCAGCGCGAACCTCCCCTTCGGCCCGATGAAGGCCGCGGTGTCGCCGACACCCACCTCGCGCGACCACGACGCCCCGGGTCCGGCGGCGGGGTGGTCGAGTACGCATACGTCGAGATGGCCCTCGGGCGAGTAATCCCAGATCGAGTAGGTGCGCAGGAGACCTTGCGGCCATGAGCGAGGGCGGCGTGGGTCGCCGACCCGCAGCCGGATGTGCGTGCCCGGGGTCCAGCTCAGGTCACGTAGCTCCGGGCCGGAGACGCGGACGCGGCGCATGCGCTCGGCGATCGGCTCGATCTCCGTCACCGTCCCGTGTACGAACAGGTTCAGCACGGCGACTCCCACCGCTCACCGGTCGGCAGGTCGGTCACGAGCAGGTCCGGGCCGGCCAGCCGTACCGCGTCCGACGCGGTGCCGTCGGTACGGAACAGGCGTGACAGCGGATCGTGCCCGTGGGCGTCGTGCACGGGGACCAGCACCCGCGCGCCGAGCACGGACGACCCGGCGACGGCCTGGCTCGGGCCGATCACCAGGCGCGGGCCGAAGAACGGCCGCAGCCCGTTGACCGGTAGCAGGGCGAGGTTCACCGGTGGCTGCTCGGCCCGATGCCGCCCCAACGGCGTGACCTCGGCGATCTCGCCGCCGAAGAACACCCGCCCGCCTGCGGCGTCGAACGCGTAGGCGTTGTTGGGCCACAGCAGCGTCCGCCCCGCGGGCACGACCCGCATCGAGACGCCGGGCGCGATGTCGCGGGTTTCTCCCCATTCCAGGCGTTCGGCGCGCAGGAAGCCCAGCGCCCGGGCGCGGCGGGCCATGCCCGCGGTGGGCACGTACAACGGCGTGGTGTCCTTGGCCGGCAGGGAGCGCAGTCCGCGCAGGTCCCAATGGTTGGTGGCCAGATTGGTCACGACGATGGCGGCGAGCGGGGGCAGGTCCCGCGGCTGCAGGCCCAGAGGTTCTCCACGGCGCAGCCACCAGCGTTCGGGGCGATCGATCAGCGATGGGCGGTTGCGATGAGGCGTCGCAGTGCGGCGTGGGCGGGTGGGCCCCACGTGGCCTTGCCGCCTGGGCGGCCGCGGACGCCGGCTTCTCCGATATGGATGCCGCCGAGGGCGCGGCGTACCGCCCATCCGCGTGCGCGGCGCAGGGTCGCGGCGTCCGGGGTCGGCTGGTAGGCGTCATAAAACCGGTCGGCGGCGCCGTCCGGCAGCAGGTTCCAGGCGGCGGCGAGGTCACCGGCCGGATCGCCGGCAAAGAGGTCGCCGAAGTCGATCACGCCGCAGATGGTGCCGTCCGCGGTGAGGACGTTGGCCGGATGCAGGTCGCCGTGGAGCCAAAGCGCCGGGCCTGTCCAGTCGGGCGCGGCGACGGCGTCGTCCCAGACAGCGCGGACGGCGTCCGGGTCGGGGATCAACCCCATCTCGGTGGCCGAGGCGAGCCCCTTGACGAACCCCTCGGAGTACTCGGCCAGCGGCCCTCCGCGGTCCCGGCCGGCGGGAGCCTGTTCGGGGGCGGGTTGGTGCAGAGCCGTCAGGAAGGCGGCCAAGGCGTCGGCAGCCTCCGCGGCGAGCGTGACGGGGGCGCGGTCGGCAGGCTCGCCCGGCACCCAGGTGGTGACAATCCAGGGCCGCGGAAACAGGGCGGAGGGCTCGCCGAGGCGCTGCGGGACGGGAACCGGCAGAGGAAGGCGCGGGGCGAGGGAGGGCAGCCAGGTGTGCTCCTTGCGCAGCAGCGCGTCCGCGTCCTGCGTCGCCCAGGGCAACCGGACGGCGAGGTCGTCGCCGAGCCGCCACAGCTGGTTGTCCCAGCCGCGCGCGCCGAGCCGCAAAGGGCGATCGGCCAGGTCGGGGTGCTGGTCACGCAGCAGATCCCGCACCAGCTCCGCGCTGATCTCGATCTCGGTGTGAGTCATGCGGAGCAACAGTAGCCGGATGGCGGCCCGCCCGTTTCCTCCCCGGTTCAAGGCGTTCAGGTCAGGAGGCCCAGGGTTTCGGGTGTTTCCCAGGCTGTCACTTGCCGCTCGGGTCCGTGTCCTCCTGCGCGCACGGGTTGATCGGCTCGGTGAGTGCTTGCCGGTCCTACGCGGGGAGGTTCTGCAGAAGGGCGATCGCCGGCTCCGGCACCGCGCCAGGCGCGGTCACTTCTCGCGAACATTGATCATGGTTCCCGTCCCTGAGCGCGGTCGGAACTCACGAACATTCGCGGCCACTTCTCGCGAAAAGGACCACGTCATCGGGCACGGGCTGCCGCACGTGCTGGTAAAGGTCCCGGGTAATGGTGGTTGGTGAGTGGCCGATCTGCGCGGAGACGATCTTCACATCCAGCCCCGCCTCACGTCCCGAGCGTTCGCCGCCGTGTGCCGCGCCTCATGCAGCGTGATCACGGGCAGGCCCGCTGCTTTCACGATCGATCGGAACCGCTCAGACACCCGGTCCGGAGAAGGTGGCTGGTTTGAGCATGATGCGGGCTGGACCGCTTCTGTCTGACCACTGGCAAGCGACGGGGCCCGGGGACGTAGCCCCGAGCCCCTCCACCGCGTGGACGTGGCGATCGGCGATCCGTTCGCGGCAGCCGGGCGAGTACGCATCCCAGGCCCGGCGACGTCACAGCCCTATATACGCCCATCCGAAGATGGTGGCGATGTCGTGGCGTTCGCCGGCCTGTGCTGCCGCCCGGGTGAGCTGGTCCCGGTTGGCTTCGATTCGTGCAGCCAGCGAAGCTGTGCTCTCCACGGCCTCAGCAGGTGTGGGCATGTTCAGCATGGCGCAGGATTCCTTCCAGTAGGTTGATCTTGCTGGTGCGGCAGTACGCGGTTTCGGTGGTGTCCAGGCGTCCAGTCTCGAAATACTTGTTGGCCACTTGCCCGCCGCGGCAGTAGGCGAAGTACTCGCACTGCTCACGGCAGTTGGTGATGCCTGCCATGGCTTCGACCACCCACGGCACCGTCTCCGCGCGGGACGCCAGGACGGTCATGGGGGTGTCCAGGACATTGCCGGCAGTGAACGGGCCGTGGCGGGGCGAGGAGAAGCCGGCCAATTCCGCGCCAACGGGAAGGTAGTGGCCGTCCCAGGTCACCATGGGCAGCGGCCTGACCGGGCGGTCAGCACGCTCTGCCGCAGCGCCGGAGAGCTCCTCCCGGACGTAGGTGTAGGCGTGGTCGAGCTCCCTGATCCGGATACGCGGATCAGCCAGCCAGCTGGCCGTCAGCTCCTGCCAGAAAGCGATGACCTCGGTCTCCGGCTCCTGCCCGCCTGGGTAGACGCCCTTCTTCTCGGCCAGGTTCACTCCCAGGTTCTCGCAGCCCAGCTCACAGGCGAATCGATACAGGCGGGCAGCTACTCCCGGAGACGGCTCGGGCACCACCGCGATCATGCCGAAGCCGATCCCAGTCCGGCGCAGCATGTCGATCCCGCTCATGACCCGCTCTATGCTCGGGCGCCCCGTCCAGTCCGCCCGTGAGGCGTTGGCCTCACCTGGGCCGTCGATACTTACCGTGACCCGGACGGGGACCGTCGAGAACACCTCGCACCACGCCTCGTCGATGAGCGTGGCGTTGGTTTGCACCGCATGAACCACCGGATACGTTTCACCCGGCCCGAATGGCTCCACCAGAGAGCGGAAGTAGTCCGGGCCCACCGCCAGCGGTTCGCCGCCATGCCAAACCACGGCCACCGGATGCTGTCGGGACCACTCCCGGACACCGGCGGCCACGGCGGTAGCGACATCCACACTCATCCGCCGAGACAGCTTCCGATCCGGCAGGTAGCAGTAGGAGCAATCGAGATTGCACAACGTCGTCGGCTGCATGAGCACGGCCGGCGCCGTCCCGGCCAGCCGTACCTCTCTCGGCTGCGCGGTCCCCGCGTCAGCAGGCTCCCTTCGCAAGATGGTCACAGCGTGAACATATATCAGTACGATCCGTCACCGGCCGTGTTCCATGCCGAGAAGTCGGCTGCACTCACCACCTGCGCCACTGAGCCGACGCCCGCCCCCGCCCGCTTCTCCTGGCCGGATGGCGAGGCGGTACCGCGGAGCTGGTCGACTTGCTGCTGGAGGTCGACAACGAGCCGGTACAGAGCCTGGACGGCGACGAGCGTCACCCCGTTGGCGTCGACCGCCGGGATGCGGGTGTCCGGCTGGCCGAAGTCGAAAGCGGCCTTCCAGTCCTGTGCCATCGGCCCCAGATGGTGCACCCCGTCGGGCTCCCACCCGTACCGCCATGTGCTGATGGGCAGTTCGGCGACCTTGGCGAGGATCTCGTAGCCGTTGACGGCGCTGGGGCATGGCTCGGGTGAAGCGTCGTCTCGATGGTCATGGAGAGGCTGCGCAGTCGGCTGGTGCTGTCGATTGCGCAGCCGTATGAGCCCCGACAGCTTCAAGATCGGCGCTCCCACTGCACGGGGACGATGTCGCGTTTGATGTTCCGGTCGCTGAAGAGAAGAGTGCCGAGAGGCACCCAATGTACGGTCGCGCCGGCGCCTGCCACGCCGACGCCGACGTCAGCGCCGGCAGCGGCTGCGGTGGTGGCGATTGTGCCTGCGGTGACGACCGCGGACGTGGCGAAGAGACGGATGATCCTGCGCATGGCACCCTCCGGAGATCAACAGAATGAACACGAAGAGTACACGGACGATTTCTATTCGTGTCTGATTTCTGATGTGCAGAGCCAGCCCAGTCGGTCCCGGATCGTCACCGACCATACGAGCCGCGTCCTGACCGCACTCCATCACGCCGACCAGTCGCCCCCTCCAGTCCGGCTGATGCGGTTCCCGGCCGGGTGGGGAGCCGGATCTTGCGGGTGCGCCGAGAGGCTGGCAGTACGGCGGAAACGGGCGGCGCGACCGCAGAACGGCGAACAGCGCGGAAAGACCTCGGGGGAGAGGCGATCGCGGCGGTCGTGCTAGCGCTGGCCAGCGCTAGTGCCGTGTCAGGCCACGTTTGCCCGCTTCACGATCCGGCGTAGGCGGGGGTTGTCGGTGTTGCGGTTTCGCCAGGCGATGTAGCGGCGGATCAT
>NZ_JADDIL010000121.1:0-17258 GCF_020826795.1 Microtetraspora sp. AC03309
GTCCACCGCGCGTTCAGCCTCCGGGACACCGTCTGGATCCGCCCCGGGGCCCGCGTCGGCGCCCGATCCGGAGGCCGCCCCGGAGGCGGATCCAGACGGTGTCCCGGAGGCTGAACGCGCGGTGGACATCGCGACGGCGGCCAGCACGGCGCCGCCGATCACGAGGCGGGCCGCGGCCAGCGAGACGGAGCCCGCATGGGCGAGCGCCCCCACGGTGCCCGCCGTTCCCCACAGGACGGCCGCGGCGACGACGGTCGGGGGGCCGGATCGCTGAGTCACGCCTTCGATTGTCTGACAACTAGACAAAAATGTCCATCGGCGCGGTTCCGTGCCCCTGACCTGCGAGATCGCTAGCCTGGGCCGCATGACGCAGTCAAGGGTGGCCGGGCAGTTCACCAAGGCGCCGACCGGGATGGGAGTCGCGGCGGCGATCAGGCAGGCGAGGCTCCGGGGCGCCACGCCCCACGTGCTGGACGGATCCGGCGCGCCCAGTTCGGCGGCCATGCTGGAGTCGATCGCCCGGCTCCTCGACTTCCCTGAGGATTTCGGGCACAACTTCGACGCGCTCTACGACTGCCTCACCGACCTGTCCTGGCTGCCCGCGGGCGAGCATGTGCTCGTCTGGTCCAAACCGTCGGTGCTGCGCCGAGCGGATCCCACGGCCTACGACGCGCTCGGGAGCCTGCTGTCCGACGCCGTCGGCGACGGAGCGTCCGGCAAGGTCGCCCTCTCGGTGATCATGCTCGCTAACTGACGCGCCGTCTGAAGCGTTCCAGCCGTCTCTGCGCTTCGCCGGAAAGCTGCGCTTTCGTTAGGCATCACCGCTGGTAACCGCATCTCGCTCATTGCTAGTGTTTCGCCCCAATTAACACAGCTGTCATAAGGGCGAGGTCACATGGCTGGACGTAGGCGTTCCATTCGCGCCAAGATCTTCGCCATCATCCTGGTTCCGGTGACCGCCCTGGTGGCGGTCTGGGCGTACGGCTCCGTGATCACCGTGCAGAGCGGGCTGGAACTCCTCAGGATCCGCACCGTCTACGACAACGTCGTGGTCCCGGCGCAGGGCGTCATCGACCAGATCCAGGCGGAACGGACCCTGTCCGCCGGATTCCTCGGCAGCAAGGCGACGCTCTCCCCCGAGCTCCAGGAGCAGCGGCAGCAGACCGACGCCGCGGTGTCACGGCTGGAACAGGTGTCCGTGCAGGCCCGGGACGCGACCCCCGACGCGATGTGGGGACGGCTCCAGGAACTCGTCACGTACGCCCGGGGCCTCGGCTCCGTACGCAGGCAGGTGGACGAGCGCGTGCTGACGGCGCTGGAGGCCGTCGAACACTACAGCGCCGTCGCCGAGGTCGGTTACCAGGTCTACGACCGGCTGATGATCACTCCGGACATCGAGTTCATCCAGCAGGCGAAGGCGGTCATCCTGATCAGCCGGGCCCGCGAGGTGATGAGCCAGCAGTCGGCCCTGCTCTCCGGATCGCTCGCGGCCGGCCGCATGACGAAGGCGGAGTACGACGCGTTCGGGAAGATGGCCGGCAAGCGCAAACTCCTCTACGAGCTCGGCGTCGGCCAGCTCGACGCCGACCTGGCCGCCCCGTACCTGACGCTGAACTCCTCGGCCACCTACCGGACCTACAGCGCGATGGAGAACGAGGTCGCCGACCGCGTCGTGGCCAACCGCGCGCTGTTCTCCGGCGCGCTCGCCTGGCGTACGGCGAGCGAGGCCATGACCGTCGCGGTCGGCGGACTCGTCGGCGAGGGCAGCCAGGAGATCGCCGACCGGGCCCTGCCCGTCGCCCGGACGACGCTCTACCGCATCGGGATCGCCGCCGGACTCGGCCTCCTCGTGGTGGCGCTCAGCATCTTCTTCTCGATCCGGCTGGGCCGGAAGCTCACCGCGGAGATGGTCGGCCTGGAGGAGGCCGCCATCGAGCTGGCCGACCGGCGGCTGCCCGCCGTCGTCACCCGCCTGCGCCGCGGTGAGGACGTCGACGTGTCCGCGGAGACACCGCCGGTGACGATCCCCGGGAAGACGGTCGAGGTCGACCACGTGGCCAACGCGTTCACCTCGGTGCAGCGCACCGCCATCGAGGCCGCGGTCGACCAGGCGCGGATGCGCGCGGGTGTCAACAAGGTCTTCCTCAACCTGGCACGCCGCAACCAGTCGCTGCTGCACCGGCAGCTGTCCATGCTGGACGGGCTGGAGCAGCAGGTCACCGATCCCGACGTGCTGGACAAGCTGTTCGGGATCGACCATCTGACCACCCGCATGCGCCGCCACGCCGAGGGTCTGATCATCCTGTCCGGCGCCGTGCCGGGACGCGGATGGCGCACCCCCGTCGCCCTGTTCGACGTCGTACGCGCCGCGATCGAGGAGGTGGAGGACTACCTCCGGGTCGAGGTCACGGTCCCGCAGGGTCCGGCGCTGATGGGCCCGGCCGTGACCGACGTGATCCACCTGATCGCCGAGCTGGTGGAGAACGCGACGATCTTCTCTCCGCCGCACACCCAGGTGTTCGTGCGCGGCGAGGTGGCGGCCAGGGGGTTCGCCCTGGAGATCGAGGACCGCGGTCTCGGCATCTGCGCCGACGAGATGGAGCAGCTCAACGCCAAGCTGGCAGAACCGCCCGAGTTCGATCTGGCCGACAGCGAGCGACTCGGCCTGTTCGTCGTCGGGCGGCTGGCGAAGCGGCACGGCGTCCGCGTCTCCCTGCGGTCGTCGCCGTACGGCGGAACGTCCGCGATCGTGCTCATCCCCGCGGAGCTGATGGCCGAGGGTGGCGCTCAGGAATACCCCGTCGAGAGCATGGTCCCGGCACAGCCCACGCCCGTCCTCGCGCTGACGCCGCCTCCAGACGACCTGCCCAAGCGGGTACGGCAGACCAGCCTCGCCCCCCAGTTGCGTCCCGCCCACCAGCAGTCGCAGGAGGATTCGTGACCGAGCAGGAGCAGGGGCCACTGCTCCGGCCCTACACCATCACGCGCGGCCGGACCCGTCCCACCGGTCCGGATTTCGACCTGATGACGATCATCAGGACGGCGCCGTCCGCGTTCGAGCGGCCGACCGGGCTGACGCCGGAGCACCTGCGCATCCTCGGGATCTGCCAGACCCCCACGCCGCTGGCGGACCTGGGCGCCGAGACCGGGCTCTCGGTCAACGTCCTCCGGATCCTCCTCGGCGACCTGCGGGAGCGGGGCTTGATCACCGCCCGTCCGCAGGCATCGGTCAGCCAGTTGCCGGAGGAGCGCATCCTGCTCGAGGTGATCCAGGGCCTCCAGGCGCTCTGACGCCACGGCGTTCCGCCGGTGGTGCGAGGTGCCGGAGATACGGTGCTGGGGCGGCATCGGTGACGCGGTGCGTGGTGGCGTGCCAGTGTCGCTGTGGTTCCTGGGGCGGCGATGTCGCACGTCTCGCTTGGGAGCCTTCGGCACCTGTGCCGAGGCGCCCGCAGGCGATGTGCGCCGCCGCCGGTTCAGTTGCGGCCCCTGTAGAGCGCGTAGCACTCCACCTCGGAACGGCGGTAGGTGAGGCCGCTCTGCACGGAGTCGTGCACGCATCGCTTCTGGCGCTTGCTCAGCCTGAGCTCGCCGCACACGGTGATGCTGGAGTACGTCCGGCAGTCGAGGTTGGGGTTTTTCGCCCCGATGGTGTAGGTCCGCCGGACCTCCGCGCGGCACTCCCGCCGGGCGGCCCTCGTATCGGCGTACCGGCACTGGTTGAGGAGGATCCGATACTGCTCCCGGCTGACCGTTTGCTTGCCCACGCCGTCCATCGGGTGTCCGGCGCCGGCGGTAGCGAGCGTGGTCATCGCAGCGAGCGCCGCAACGCAGATGATCTTATTCATAGCGCACCCCCACTGCTACCTAACGTTACATTCCGCCTATATCGCGCGACCAGGTGGGATGCCGGAGTCACCTCACGGCGTGCCGTGCCGTACGGACCGCCAGGGCGGCGCACACCAGGAGCAGGGCGAGGCCGCCCACGGCGAGCGGCGACGGCCCGGCAGGAACCCCTTCCGACCTGACCACGCCCATGTAGTCCAGCGCCGCGACTCCGTTGACGGCCAGATACCACAGGCCGAGGTAGACGACCTGGAACACCCGATGGGTACGGGTGGCCACGCCGAGCGCCAGCGCGAGCGCGGGGACCAGGAGCGCGCCGCCCGCCCAGGAGCCCACCCCGGCCCAGTCGGCCGTGGCCACCATCCGCACCGCGGGCGCGATCCCGGTCACCGCGGTGAGCACCACCCCGGCCGCCCATTCCGCCAGGAGCCCGCGCCACATCGTGGGGTAGGCGCCGAGCAGCCCCTCCACGCCGTGTTCGACACGGAGCGTGCCCAGGCGGGACCAGACCAGCACCGGCCATATCCAGGCGAGAGGGAGCAGCGTCGCGGGCTCGGGAGTGGCGAAGCCCGCCACGGTCACGGCCGCGACCACGAGCCACCACCACGGCGAGACGCCCCCGACGAGGACGCGCAGTTCGCCCGCGAGGAGCCGCCAGAAGGCCCGGCCCCGTCCCGGCGCCGTCATCGTCACCGTCGCTGTCACCGTCGCTGTCACCGTCATCGTCGCCGGGGGCACGGGAAGGCCGACGGGTCCGCCCATGCCGGGCTCTCCCCGGCCATCGCGCGGAAGGTCTCCGAGGATCTCGTCCTGAGCCTTCGCCCGGCCCCTTCCCGGCTTGGACGGCACGGCGACGGGTCCGCGGCCGAGACCGCGCGCCGGATCGAACCTGCCGAACCAGAGCGCGGGCAGCAGCGCCACGGCGATCCCCACCGCGAGAAGGACCAGCCGGCTCCCCACAAAAGCCCCATCAGGGGTGAACCCGTCCCATCGGAAGGTCCGCAACGGCTCGGCCACGGAGGTCAGGCCGAGGCTGAACTCCCGGCCGCTGACATCGATCCCTTGCTCGACCAAGGCGGCGCGCATCGACTCGGCCGCCTGGCGCACCCCGATGCCGCCGAGAGGAGCGTTCCGGGACTGTCCTCCCAGCACGAGAACCATCGAGACGACGAACCAGACGACGTTCCCCACACCGCCCCGCAGCAGCGGCACGGTCTCGAACAGCACCGCCGCCGCGGCCGTCAGCACCAGCGGGGGCAGCGTGATCAGCGCGAAGGGAAGCAGCAGCGCGACCGGATCGAAGGCGCCGGACTCGCCCCGCGCGAACTGCATCAGCGGTGCCGTCACCGCGAGCACGCCCGCCATGGAGGCCAGCACCAGGACGTTGCTGAGGAACTTCCCGACCAGGTACGTCGGCGTGCGGAGCGGCGAGGCGGCGAGGAGGTGCCCTACACGGGTGCGCTCGTCGCGGGCGATCGCGTCGCGTACGACGTAGAACCCGCCCATCGTGAGCCACAACGCGCCGGCGAGCGCGGTGACCGTTCCGATCCAGGCGCTGGTGTAGACGCCTCGATAGCCCCCGACATCCATGATCACCCAGTGGGAGGCCGCGTCCGGTACGGCCAGGCAGGCGAGGCCGACCGCCGCCAGCAGGGTCAGCGCGTACGCGGGACGCCGTACCCGCTCCCGGAAGTCGGCGACGGCGAGCGCGATCGGCGCCCGGGCGGTCACCGGGTCACCGCCCGTCCACCTGTGACCCTCGCGGTACCCACGGCCTGCGGAGCCCGCGCGGCGGGGCCGTTGATGACGGCGAGATACACGTCCTCCAGGTCGGGCGTCACCTGTACGGCGTCACCTTCCGGTGGCGGCGTGGGTGACAGGAGCCGGAGGCGTGTCCCGCCCGCCGTACGGATCATGCGGCTGATCACGTACCGCTCCCGCATGGCGGCGGCGCCGGACGGACCGGCGACCGTCTCCCACACGTGGCCGTCCACCTCTCGCAGGAGTTCCTCCGGGCTGCCGCGCCGCAGCAGCCGCCCCTGGGCCACGATCGCGATGTCGGACGCCACGGACTCGATGTCGGAGACGATGTGCGTCGACAGCAGCACCACCCGGTCCGCCGCCAGGTCGCTGAGCATGGTGCGGAACCGTACCCGCTCCTCCGGATCGAGCCCGGCCGTCGGCTCGTCCACGATCAGCACCCGGGGATCGCCCAGCAGGGCCTGGGCGATGCCGACCCGGCGCAGCATGCCTCCGGAGTACGCGCCCAGGGGCCGCCGGCCGGCCTCGGTGAGGTTGACCAGTTCGAGCAGCTCGCCGATGCGCGCCCGCGCCGAGCGGGCCGACAAACCCTTGACGGCGGCCAGGTAGGAGAGGAACTCCCTGGCCGTCAGGTGGGGATAAACGCCGAAGTCCTGCGGCAGATAGCCGAGAGCCTCGCGGAGCGCGCCCGGCCGGGACACGACGTCCGTCCCCTCGAAAAGCACCCTTCCGTGAGTCGGGCGGGTGACCGTCGCGGCGATCCGCATCAGAGACGACTTCCCCGCCCCGTTGGGGCCGAGGAGACCGAGCAGCCCCGCGCCGAGACGCATGGAGATGCCGTCCACGGCCCGCTTGCCTCCCTTGTAGACCTTGGAGACATCCACCAGTTCGAGCATCGGTGTCCCTGTCGTCGCGTGATGTGATGTGCCGTTCACCCGTGTAGTCCTGTTTCGTCCCGTGCCATCGGTGTCGTTCGTGTCGTCGGTGTCATCTGTGCCATCGCTGTCGTTCGTGTCGTCGGTGCCGCCGTGCCATCGGTGTCGTCCGGCGTCATTTCGCGCCGGTGGAGGCGACGGCGTCCGTGCCCGCACCGCTCATGCCACCCTCGCCACTTGCGCCACCCCCACCGCCCGTGCCCCCCGTGCCGGCGGAGGGCTTACCACGCAGGTCCGTCTTGCGGCCGTCGCGCAGGACCTTGACCTCGCGCGGCACCTCGACCCGGAACCGGGCCGAGCAGTCGGCCCATCCGGAGCATCCGGCCCGCAGATTGAGCGTCTTCCCATCCAGGGACCAGCTCGACGTCGGATTGGTGCCCTTCACGTCGAACCAGAGGGTGACCTTGATGTCCTTCCTGTCCGCCGCGACCAGGTCCGTCGGGGTGTCGTGCGCCCGCACGTCCAGCGTCCTGCCGCTGAACGGGAAGGTCGTTTGGCGCGGTGTCGCGTTCGAAGCGTCCGCGCAGCCGGTGAGGGCCGCCGCGGCCACGAACGCCACCAGGGCACACGTCATCGTCTTGCGCGTAATCATCAGATCCTCCGATGCGCGGGGATTGGGCATCCCCGGCAGGATCCGGCCTCTCGGCGCTCGGCGGCATCTGCCGTTCGGCAGATATCCGGCGCCTTTCCCACACCCGTGCCGCCGGAGGCGCGGCACGCGTTTCGGCACCGTGCCGCTGAAGGCGCGGCAGGTGTTTCGGCACCGTGCCGCTGAAGACACGGCACGCGTTTCGGCGACGGACCGCCTCCGGTAACCCGGCGACCCGGCGAGTCCCCGTACGACCTGATCGGACCTACGGCGTCACGTCGTCCGCCCTGGGTCCCTCGCTTTCGTCAGCGGTCAGGTGCCGTCGAGGTGCGGGTCGGGATCCAGCCTGTTCAGGAGGCGGCGGAGTTCTGCGGGCTCACCACGCGGCCAGCGTTCGGCCGACTCCCGCAACCGCCGGAGCTCGGGCAGCGCCACCTCCAGCCCATCCCATCCGATGACGGCCTCCAGCAGCCGCTCCACCTCCTGCGTCTGCGGCTCGGCGGCCGGGCGCGCGCGTACGGCGGGGATCAGCTCGTCGGCGAACCGGTCGGCCATGGAAAGCAGCGACGTCAGAAGCGTCGAGCGTTCGGCACCGGTAGGACGGCTCTGACCCGCCACCCCTTCCCGTGGCGGCCGGTGGTGAGCGTGCCCCCCAGCGCCTCGACCCGCTCCGCCAAGCCGATCAGGCCGGTGCCCCCGCCATGCCGGTCTTTCCCCGTCAACGCCTCCGGGCGGTCGCGTCGATCGCCATCCGCCTCTCCCCTCCAGGCCATGAAGGCGCCCGTACCGGCCGCGCCGCCGTCGTCGATGACGGACACCTCCAGCGCGGGACCGGCGGCACGGACGGTCGAGACGAGCACCCGTGTCGCCGAGGGCGCGTGCCTCCGTACGTTGGTCAGCGCCTCCAGCACCACGGCGTAGACGGTGCTTTCGATCTCTCGCGGCAACGTTCCTGCCGTCTCGTCGGCCGGGTCCTCCGGCCGCCCGCCGTTCGGACCGCTCCTCGGATCACTCTTGGGATCACTCTTGGGATCACTCTTGGGATCACGGTCCGGATCACCGCTCCGATCACCGGTCAGTTCTTCGGCCAGATGGAACTCGGCCGGGATCCCTCCCGTGGCGGAGAACCGGCCGACCAGGTCGGGCAGGTCGGCCAGGCCGTACACCCTGGTCGGGGGCGGCTCCGCCGCGGCCCGATCGTCCGGGTCACGCAGCGCGCTCACCATGTGGTCCATCGACGCGAGCGCCCGCAGCCCGGCCTCCTCGATGCGTACGGCGAGGGCCCGCGCCTGCTCCGGATCCTGGTCGGCGAGTTGCGCCGCCTGGGCCTCCAGCACGATGCCGGTGACCTCATGGGCGACGAAGTCGTGCAGGTCCCGGGCCACGTCGAGCCGCTGGGACCGGCGTGCCTGGGCGACCGCGCGTACCCGCCGGTCGTCCAGGGATCTGAGGTACAGCGCGACACCGGCCACGACCGCCACAGGGAAGAAGGACATGAGGCAGACGAGGATCGACGTCTCCGCCGTCGGGTTGGGCATGCGCAGCGTGAGGCGCAGGGGCAGCTCGAACGTGACCGCGACGCCCAGCGATGCCCCGATCATCGCGGCCTGCCATCCCGGCGTCCGCCGCACCACCCTGCCGAGGAGGAGCAGCAGCGCGCCCATCTCGACGGGAAGCCAGAGCCCGACGAACTGGTGCCGTCCCTGGTAGACGAGTGCGACGGCGAAGGAGACCACCGTGACCGCGCTCGCCGCCCTGGCGAGCGTGATCCCCCGGTACGGCCAGCGCGTCAGCGCGGCGGCCATGGCCAGCGTGGCCGAAGAGGCGACGACGAGCGCGCTCGGAGGCGCGAGCACGGCCGGGACCGGCACCATCACGACGACCATGGCGCACAGGAAGGCGCGGATCCGGCTTCGGGTCATGAACGTGAGCGTACGCAGCGCCACGGACCAGCGTCGTCGCGATAGATCCGGATATTCACCGTCATCGGGCGCGGGCGTAGCCCATCTCCCAGGCGCGTACGGCGATGCCGACCCGGTTCCGCACGCCGAGTTTGCGCTGGATGCTCGCCACATGGGTCTTGACGGTGCCCGGCGAGATGAACAGTTCGGCGGCGATGTCGGCGTTGGTCTTGCCCTCGGCCACCTGACCGGCGATCTCGATCTCTCGCTCGGTCAGCGGCTCGGGCAGCGGATCCTGCCGCGGTCCCGCTCCGGTGACGTGCTTCAGCAGTCGCACCGTCACGGACGGGCTGATCAGGCTGTCTCCGGCCACGGCGGCCCGGACCGCCTCGATCAGGAGGGCGGGACCCGACCGTTTGAGCAGGAACCCGGACGCGCCGTGGCGCAGCGCCGGATAGACGTACTCGTCGAGGTCGAAGGTCGTCACGACGACGACACGGACCGGGGCGGCCACGTCGGGACCGGCGAGCAGCCTGGTCACCTCCAGCCCGTCCATCCTGGGCATGCGGATGTCGACCAGCGCCACGTCCGGCCGGAACCTCCGGGCCATCTCGACCGCGGTCACGCCGTCGGCGGCCTCGCAGACGACCTCCATGTCCGGCTGGCTCTCCAGGATGCGGCGCAGGCCGCGCCGCACCATCTCCTGGTCGTCGGCGATCAGGACACGTATGGTCATCCGCCCATTCTCCCCGCCCGACGCAGCCGGGGACACGCCATGAACGGGCGTCACCCCGTACGTTCCCCGGCGATCACGGCGGGGATCTCCCGGTCCGCCATGTCCTCATAATCCCGATTAGTCCTGACTAGTCCTGGTTAGTCGGCATCGCCTCGATACCCAGGTGCGTGCGGTGATGCTTCGGGGTGTCGATCTCGTCGAGCATCGCGACCGCGAAGTCGGCGTGGGAGATGCGGCTGTCCGCGTCGGCCGGGGCCGTGCGGTACCGCCCGGTGCGCCCGCCCTCGTAGTCGAAGTCACCGGCCGGACCGATAGCCAGCCAGTCCAGGGAGGTGGTGGCGGCGCGCAGCACGTCCGTCCCCGCACCGTGTCCCAGGTAGAAGGCGCGGTACTCCTGCGGGTATCCCGGCGTGTCCATGAGCGGCACGCCGGACGCGGTCTCCAGGACCGAGGCGAGCCCGACCGTCACCAGCCGCTTCACACCGGCCCGCGTCAGGCCGTCCAGCAGGCCACGCGCCGCGGCTGGGAAGAAGACGTCGGCCAGCGTGCTGAGATCGGCTGCGGTGTTGATCGCGGCGTCGTGTCCGGCGGCGAGCCTGGCGACGGTGTCCGCGTCGGTGACGTCACCGATGGCGAGGAGCACGCCGCCGCCGGCCGCCAGCTCACCGTACTCGGCGGCGGCGGCGCTGTACTCGGCCGCGTCGAGCACGACGGCGGTGACCCGGTGACCGCGTCGGCGGGCCTCCTTGGCGGCCGCCCGCCCCACCCTTCCAGCCGCGCCGAAAACAATGATGTCGCTCATCGCAACCACCTCATCCACATGAGGCCGGACCTGATCGCCGACCACTGCGCGGGACGCTATCCGGAGGGGTGGTTACCACCGGGATACCGGTTAGCGTGGCTGCTGTGAGAGAGCCCCTCGATCCGGACATGTTCGATCCGGTCTGCCCCTCCGATCTCGCGCCGATCCGCTTCGGCGACAAGTGGTCCGGCATGATCATCCGCTGCCTCGAACACGGGCCGCGGCGGTTCTCCGAGCTGCGCGTGCCTCTGCGCGGCATCTCCGCGAAGGTGCTCACGCGGTCACTCCGTACGCTCGAACGGGACGGCCTGGTCTCGCGCACGGCCCATCCCGGGCCGCTCCAGCGGGTGGAGTACGCGCTGACCCCGCTCGGACGCAGCTTCCTCGGACCGATGGCCACCGCGTGCGCCTGGGCCGAGGAGCACTGGGATGAACTCCTCGACGCGCGCGAGGCCGCCGCCGGGCAGCACGGATGACGTCCCAGCTCTTGATCACCGCTCTGCAATAATGTCGGATCTTTGCCTTTGGGGAAGGTTAGAGACGACATGCCGTCAATCGCCGTAGCCGTCGCAGATCATCCTTATCCGCTGATCCGCGGAGGTGGCCTGTTCCTCCTCTTCGTCGGCCTGGGCTTCCTGGGGAGCTGGGCGTTCAACAAGTACTGGATCCAGTTCCTCATCGGCGGCTTCATCGCGGGATTCACGGCGAGCGGCCTCAGCGCGCTGCTCCCGAGCCTCGGCAGCCCGTCGTTCGCGCACATCGCCGGGCTCGTCGGCTCCTTCGTCATCGAGGCGGGCCTGATCTATCTGGTCCTCACGAAGAACAAGGACGCGGACGAGCGGACGCTGATCCTCAGCATCTTCTTCGTCGTCGGCCTGCACTTCCTGCCGATGGGCCTCGCCCACGGCCCGCTGATCACGATCCTGGGCGTCCTGACGGCGATCAACGCGCTCGTCGGGTTGCGCCTGGCGCGCAAGGCGCCCACCCCCGTGTTCGGGGTCGTCGACGCGGTGCTCAAACTCGGCTTCGGCGCCGTGATGCTCTTCGCCTACCCGGCCCTGACCTTCAGCTGACGTCGCCTGCGGGTACGGGGATCCCGGCCGTGACGGGGATGTCCCTCGACCGGTCGGCCTCCGGACCCGCCCGGCATCCAGGGCCTCGCAGGCCACCTCCGGCGCGCGACGACGTCCGGCCGCCAGGGAGACGCGGGCCGAGCGCGTCCGGAAAAGGGTTTGTCCGGGCGATGGCGGGTGGGATAGAACTTGCTGCGATCTCCCGGCCGGTGACGGCCGGCCCCGCTTCAACGAGAGGAGGGATAAGCCGATGCGTGCCATGACCATCGTGCCGGTTCCTTCCCGGGGCACCGCCGAGCGCTGACCCCCGGAGTTACCAGGCACACCTTTGCCGAAGGAAAGTGCCTTGCCTCAGAACGACCTGATCATGCGCCCGATCACCGGGCGCGAGGAACTCGACCTCTTCAACCGCCTGCCGTACGTGCTCAACGACGAGCTCGCGGAGGATTTCGACCTGGGACGGCGGCGTCCCGAGTGGATGTGGGTGGCCCTGCGCGGAGACCGCCTCGTCGCCAGGCTCGCCTGGTGGACGCGGCGTGCGGGCGAACCGCCGTTCATGCTGGACATGTTCGACCTCGACGACGACCTGCCCGGCTCCGAACGCCGTGACCTCGGTGCCCGCCTACTGGAGACAGCGATGGCCGCGGTCGTACCCGAGGGCGCCCGGCCCGCCGAGTACAGCCGGTTCATCCCGCCCACATGGCGCGACGACGAGGCGACCCGGCGGGCCGTCGAGGACCGCATGGCCGTACTCGAAGGGTGCGGCGCCCGGCTGCTCGTCGAACGGCTGCGCCTGGAGTGGCGTCCCGGGACACCGATCCCCGAGCCGAGCGGGCGGCTGCGGTTCAGGCCGGTCGCCGATCCCGAGGAGCTCGTCGAGCTGATGACCCTCGTCCTGGACGGCACCCTGGACGCGCACAGCCACGCCGACCTCGCCCAGATGACCCCCGCCCAGGCGGCGCGGGCGCAGTACGACGACGAGTTGGCGCGCTACAAGAGCCCGCGGGAGTGGTGGCGGATCGCGACGACGCACGACGGCGATCCCGTGGGGTTCGTCATCCCGGCCCGCAACAGCTATAACCCGATCATCGCGTACATCGGCGTCCTGCCCGCGTACCGGGGGAACGGCCACATCGGCGACCTGCTCGCCGAGGGCACGCGGATCCTCGCCGCGCAGGACGTCCCGCGGATCCGGGCGTCCACGGACGTCGGCAACGTCCCGATGGCGCGGGCGTTCCAGCGCGCCGGATACGTCAACTTCCAGCGTGAGATCAACATGACCTGGAGCTGATCCGCGTACGGGCCGGGCGGGACATCATCGTCCCGCCCGGCCCGGATGCCGGATCCCGCCGGAGGGCGCTGCCGGAATGCGGGCGGCGCTCCGGTCTTCAGGCCGGGGAGCAGGTCACAGGCGGTAGTCCCAGTCGAGCCGGCCCGCGCGCAGATCGTCGGCGAGGCCCCGGACATAGTTCAGCTCGGCCATGACCACGGCCCGCTCGTATTCGGACTCCACGAGGAAGATCCGGGGCAGGAACTTCGCGCTCTCGACCAGATCGGTGTCGAGTTCCGAGAGCCGCGCCTCCAGGGAGGCGACGCGTTCCTCCAGCGCGGCCGCGACCTCGCCGGGCGTCAGCACGACCAAGAAGGCGAGCGCGGCGGGGAACTCGGGGAACTCGCGAGCGGGCGTGCTCAGCATCGTCCGCATCCACTGCCGCAGCGTTTCCCTGCCCGCCTCGGTCGGCTCGTAGACCGTGCGCTCCGGGCGGTTCTCCTCGCGCGAGGTCTCGCGGACCGCGATCAGCTCGGCACGGAGCAGCCGGTCGATCGTCTGGTAGACGCTGTTCCGCTGCGCGACGTTGACCACGTCGTCCTTGTGCCGCTCCTTGATCAGCTGCTGCATGCGGTACGCGTGCATGGGCTCCTCGCAGACAAGGGACAGCAACGCCATGGCCAGGGGAGACCGCCTCGTCGACATATCGGACATCATAGGTGCTTGCCCGCCTTTAGTTATGTTATGTATATTCATTTTATGACTAGAGCACTGATCATCGGCGGCGGCATCGCGGGCCCGGTCACCGCCATGGCGCTGCAGCGGGCCGGCATCGACAGCGACGTCTTCGAGGCGTACGACCGGGGTTCCGACGGCGTGGGCGCCTTCCTCACGCTCGCGATCAACGGACTGGAGGCCCTGCGCGTCCTCGACCTGCACGACCTCGTGTGCGATCTGGGCATGGACTCGCCACGGATGCGGATGAGCAACGGGCGCGGCAAGCAACTGGGCGACGTCCGGCAGCCCAGCCGCACGGTGCGGCGCGCCGACCTCTACCAGGCACTGCGCGACGAGGCCGTACGGCGGGGCGTGCGGATCCACTACGGCAAGCGGCTCGACGACGCGTCGATCACCCGGAAGGGCGTGCGGGCGGTCTTCGCCGACGGCGGCACGGCGGAGGGTGATCTGCTGATCGGCGCGGACGGGCTGCGCTCGCGCACCCGGACGATCATCGACCCCGGCGCACCGCGCGCCCGGCACGTCGGACTGCTCAACACGGGCGGTTTCGCACGCGGCGTCACAGTGCCGGGCGAGCCGGGAACGAGCTACTTCATCTTCGGGAAGAAGTGCTTCTTCGGATACCTGATCCACCCGAACGGCGAGGTGTGGTGGTTCGCCAACCCGCCGAGCCCCAAGGAGCCCACCCGGGAGGAGCTCTCGGCGATCACGCCGGCGCAGTGGCGCGCCCGGCTGGTCGCGCTGTTCAAGGACGACGTCGGTCCGATGCTCGACATCATCGGCGCGACCGACGACATCATCACGGGGTGGAACACCTACGACTTCCCGACCGTGCCGAAATGGTGGAACGAGCGCATGGTGATCCTGGGCGACGCCGCGCACGCGACCTCGCCGTCGTCGGGGCAGGGCGCGTCCATGGCGATCGAGGACGCGGTGGTGCTGGCCACCTGCCTGCGTGACATCCCCGACCTTCCCGGCGCGTTCGCCGCGTTCGAGAGGCTGCGGCGGGAGCGGGTGGAGCGCATCGTGGCGCAGGGCAAGCGCAACGGCAGCGGCAAGGCACCCGGAGTCGCCGGCGCGTTCGCCCGCGACCTCCTGATGCCGACGATCATGCGGCAGGTGGCCAAGAAGAACGCGCTGGCCTGGATGCACGACTACCGGATCTCCTGGGACGACCGCGTTCCCGCGGCGTCCCGGTGACCCCACTCGTCCGCCACCGAGAAAGAGCGGCAGACAGATTCGAGAGCAGTGCTCTTGACATGGATCGGACAGTCGGAGAGCATTGCTCTCAAGACGAAGCACTGATCCGACAGGAGCCGGTCATGGCGAGCAAGCTGTTCTATTCGGGCCCGACACTGACGGTCCTGCACGACGAATACGCCGGCCGTGGCCGCGTCGACCCGAACGCCCAGCTGGTCTCCTCTTCCGGCGTCGTCGTCGACGCTCCGGTGGAGCACGTGTGGGAGGTGATGGCCGATCTCGCCACCTGGCCCCTCTGGGCCTCGAACTTGGAGATCGTCGAGCTCTCCGACGTACGGCCGGGCGCTCCCTTCCGGTGGAAGCTCAACGGCGTCGCACTCCGGTCGCGGTTCGCCGTCGTGGCCCCGGAACGGGAGCTCACCTGGACGGGCGTGTTCTTCGGCTACAAGGCGGTGGACCGGCACGTCCTGGAGCCGCTGGACGACGGGCGGACCCGGGTCACGGTCGAGGAGTCACTCGCCGGGCCGCTCCTGTCGCTCTTCTACAACACGCGCAAACTCCAGGCCAACCACGAGCGCTGGCTGGCCGAGCTCAAGGCGGCCGTCGAGGAGACCGTCGCGGCGGGCACCCGCGACGCCGCCATGAGCCGTTGACCCATGGGTGTCAGCGGCAGCGAGCGCGGAGCCACCGGGCCAGACCCGGGACATCGTCGGACTCACCCATCGCGGCCCCGAGAACGCGTTCCTCCGCCTCGTCCACATCCCGATAGTCGAGAGTCACGCCGTTCGTTCACACCTTCGCCGGACGTGGAGCGATTCCTGAGCACCGACATCACTCGGTCGCCATCGGGCCGTCCGCTGCCTCCTTCGCCCGTATGGCGGCCACGCGGGCGAGGAAGAGCGCGCGCTCGCTTTCGTTGCGGGTGAGCGCGGCGGCGCGTTCGAACTCCTCGCGCGCCTCGTCCGGGCGGCCCAGCCTCGCGAGCAGGTCACCCCGTACGGCGGGCAGCTGGGGATAGTCCCTGAGCGCGGGCTCCGCCGCCAGCCCGTCCACGATCTCCAGACCGCGCGCCGGGCCGTACGCCATGCTCACCGCGACCGCGCGGTTCAGCTCGATGACGGGAGAGGGAGCGACATGGGCGAGCACCCGGTAGAGCGCGGCCATCCGCTCCCAGTCCGTGTCCTCCGCGGACACCGCGCGGGCGTGGCAGGCGGCGATCGCGGCCTGCAGTCCGTACGGCCCGAACGTGCCGAGCTCCTCCGCGCGCTTGAGGGCCTCCAGCCCGCGCCGGATCAGCAGCCGGTCCCACAGGCGCCGGTCCTGGTCGAGCAGGAGGACGGCCTCGCCGTTCCGCCCGACCCTCGCGCGGGCGCGGGACGCCTGGATCTCCATCAGCGCGAGGAGGCCGTGCACCTCGGGCTCCCCGGGCATGAGACCCGCGAGGATCCGGCCCAGGCGCAGCGCTTCCTCGCAGAGTGACGTGCGCATCCAGTCGGCGCCCGCGGTCGCCGAGTAGCCCTCGTTGAAGATGAGATAGACGACTTCCAGGACCGACGAGAGCCGGGCGGCCAGGTCCTCCGGCGCGGGCATCTCGATCCGTACACGCTGGTCGGAGAGGGTGCGCTTGGCCCGGTAGATCCGCTGCCCGACGGTCGGTTCTGGCACGAGGAAGGCCCGCGCGATCTCCTCCGTGGTCAGGCCGCCGAGCAGGCGGAGGGTGAGCGCCAGGCGTCCCTCGGTGGAGAGCACGGGATGGCAGGCCGTGAAGAGCAGGCGCAGCAGGTCGTCGCCGATGTGGTCGTCGAGGGCGTCGTCCAGCTCGGCCTCGGCCGACTCCTGGCGGATCTCCATGTCCCGGCCGACCTCTTCGAGCTTCTGCTCGTACCGGGTCCTGCGGCGCAGCAGGTCGATCGCCCGGTGCTTGGCGGTGAGCATGAGCCAGGCGCCTGGATTGTCCGGCACACCCGACTCCGGCCACCGCTCAAGGGCGAGGACCAGGGCGTCCTGCGCCAGCTCCTCGGCCAGGCCGACGTCGTTGACCAACCGGGCGAGCCCGGCGATCACCCGGGCGGACTCGATCCGCCAGACCGCCTCGATCACCTGATGAGGATCCCCAACCGTCATGGAGACCGATCCAAGCACCTCATCTCCCTGTAGCGCCCCCCTTCGCCTGACATGTGACCAAAAGCGCCCGGCCGAATCACGTACGGCCCGGCAGGGGCGAAGGCGGAAACGCATGCGCCCCCGACCGGGCCTGTGAAGGGGCCGCGACCGGGGGCGCTGTCCAGGGGATTACGCGGGGGCGCAGGGCCTACGCGGAGGGGTGCTGTCCGGGGGATTACGCGGAGGGGGCGAAATCCTCCGGGCCGAAGACGCGGAGGACGTCGGCCTGGCCCTCCCAGCCCTC
>NZ_JADDIL010000122.1:0-17187 GCF_020826795.1 Microtetraspora sp. AC03309
CCAGCACCGTACGAGACCGCTAGCACCGGAGACCTCACCCTGGCCGAACGTGACGACCTCGCGGCCTGTGAGGCCGCGATCGACACCCTTCGTGTCGCGTTCTGGGCCGCCGGCAAGGCTCTGCAGGTGATTCGTGACGCCCGCCTGTACCGGGCTACACACCCCACGTTCGAGGTGTACGTGGGGGAGCGATGGGAGATGACCCGGACCCAGGCGGATCGGCTGATCCGGGCATGGCCGCTCGCCGAGCGTTTGACACCAATTGGTGTCAAGATCATCAATGAGGCTCAGATTCGGGAGTTGCTGCCCCTGGCGGACCAGCACGGCCAGGACGCCGCCCTGACCGTCTATCAGACGGTCGCCGAGACGGACGGGGTGAAGGTCACCGCGGCCCTTCTCAAGGGCGTTGTGGCCGCCCTGCCGTCCGACCGGTTTGATCCGGCTGAGGCTGTTACTCAGATCCGCGCCTACCTCGCTGGGGAGAGGGTGCCACCAGACTCACCACTGGCGACAACGGCTGAGCTGTGGAGTGCCGAGGCCGGCCGTGTCCGTACGGTGCTGCGACGGGTCCGCCAGGACGCCATCAGGGCGGCCGCTGCCGAGCATCCCGACGACGCGCGCAAGCTCGCCGCAGAGCTGCGCGAGCTGGCCGACGAAGTAGAGCAAGGGCTGCAGTAGTGACCCAAAGCTGAGAAACAGACGTGCGCATAGAGCAGGCCCGGGGCAAAAGCTCCCGGGCCTGCTCGGTGTTGGGTCGCTTCCGATCGTCAGCCGCGAACGTCGATGACGATCACGGTGATGTTGTCCGGCCCACCGTGATCGTCGCCTGCTTTCATCATGCATTCCGTTACGAAAGCCCGATGGACGCGCCGGGCCGACGTGCCTCACGCGGTCGTGCTGCGCCTCGATGCCCGTCTCGGCGCCGAAACATGGACACCGACCGGGGGCAACCGGCCCGGAGTACCCTAAAGGCGCACACGACCACGAGGCAGGGAGACAACCGTGTCAGCTCAGCCCATCGAGCCCCACGGCGCCGGGGCCGGCCACGATCCCGACGAGATCCTCAGCCGCCTGCCCGAGCACTACCGCGCCCGCTTCCTCGCCGACTACCGGGAAGCGATGATCGCGGCGGCTCACGAGACGTGGCGATGGAAGCACCTCGCCGAGGTGCTCAACCTCTGGCACCTGCGCTCGCTCACCTACTCCCAGCCTGGCTACGACCAGGCCCGCGCCGATGTCGCGGCCGGTCTGCCCGGCACCCCCGCCGAGGATGTCATTCCCGGATGGGCCGAGCTGGTCGCTGAGCGCGCGAGCCGCAGCGCGTGAATTACGCGGTCAACTTCCACGCGTCGGCTTCCTCACAGATTCCGGGGCTTCCCGCTGAGGCATTTCGCGCCCTGGTCGACGAACTGCTCATCATCGGCGCCGACCCCCACCACCGCGGCTTCCCCGATCCCGACGATCCCAGATACCGCGAGCAGGTGTTCGGCGCGGTCGGCCTGGTCTCCTACCTGATCGACGATGCCGCCAAGGTCGTGCATGTGTATGCGATCACTTGGGCAGGCTGACCGCCCTCGCCCGCGGGTAGCTCATCACCTGCGGACTCTTTGACGAACGTGCCCCGACCCTGCACCGACTCAATGAGCCCTGCATCCCGGAGAAGGCGCAGCGCCTTACGCACGCTGCGAATCGCCGCCTTGTCTCCGGGGCCGGGGTCACCACACGGCCGCGTGGAAACACTGCGACGTAGAAGGCCCGTGAGGAACAAGTCCGCGAGATCCGGCGGTAAGGGCCCTCGTTGTGGGCTATTCAGGCAAGTCTGCGACCATGTCGCCGTGATCAGCCAGGGGCTGGAGGGCTACGGCCGGTTCGGGCCGCTGTCGCGGGTGGAACTGGAGCGGTTCTTCCATCTCGATGACGAGGACGTCCCCTGGATCGACCCGACCCAGCCGGCCTGACGAACGGCCCGGTGTCAGCGGCTTCACCGCTCAGAAATCCTCCGCCACGTCGTCAGTTCTGGTAGCCCCTCGCCACCCGCGGAAGGATTGACGACCATGACCGACGCCAGACTGCTAGACGACGACGAGGCCGCGTTCATCGCGGCGGCCCGCTCAAATGACGCAGCACAGTTCGCGCTCATCACGGAGCGCTACCGGCGTGAGCTGCAGGTGCACTGCTACCGGATGCTCGCGAACTACGAGGACGCCCAGGACATGACGCAGGAGACGTTCCTGCGGGCGTGGAACAAGCGGGAGTCGTTCAAGGGCCACGCTGCGCCGCGGACCTGGCTGTACCGGATCGCGACGAACGCCTGCCTCGACTTCCTGGAGAAGCGCAACGACCGCACACCCGTGCCTGCCGAGCTGCCGGGCGCGGGCTCGGAAGTGCGCTACCTGCAGCCCTACCCGGACCGGATGCTCCCGGAGGACCCGCAGGAATCGGTGGTGGCGCGGGAGACGATCGAGCTGGCGTTCATCGTCGCCGTCCAGCACCTGCCGCCGCGGCAGCGGGCGGTGTTCATCTTGCGCGACGTCCTCGGCTGGCCGGCGTCGAAGGCCGCCAACGCCCTCGAGCTGACCGTCGCATCGGTGACCAGCGCACTGCAGCGGGCGCGCGTGACGATGCGCGAGCAGCTGCCCGACCGCCGCCTCGACTGGCGGAGCCCTGCCACGCACGAGCTGTCGGATGACGAGCGCGGCGTGGTGAAGTCGTATATGGACGCCCATGAGCGCAACGACCTCGACGGGCTGATGGCCCTGCTGCGCGACGACCTGCGCTTCGCGATGCTGCCCGAGCCGGGCACCTTGATCGTCACGGCCAAGGACGCGGTGGACGGCTGGGTCTCCGGTGGGCTCTTCCAGCGCGGCCACGACGACTGGCGCTGCATCGCCACGACGGTCAACCGCATGCCTGCCGCCGTGCTGTACCTCCGCACCCCCGACGACCCGGAATACCGTTTGTTGAACATCGCGGTCCTGCACATCGTCGACGGGAAGGTCGCCGAGCTCACCGGATTCGACGCCACCGACAAACCATGGCTGAGCCTGCCCGCGACGCTGTGATCAGACAAGTCCCCATCGTCGACGAGTCCAGCGCACGGGCCGGCGTCACCGTCGTCCTCATCTTCAGCGAGTCGGTCAACAGCTCACTCGGAACGCAAGGAAGGGCCGGGAAAAGGTTCCCGCATCGCCGAGGGTCACTGTGAGCACGCCAGGAAGGATTTCGACCGGCCTTACGAGCCGAGCATTTGGCCCGTGCTCATCGCCTCGTCTCGTATCGGGTCAGCACCACGCCGCCGGGAAATGTCCGCGTCTCGACCAGGTTCAGGTTCACCCAGCTGTCCAGCGCGGTGAAGAACGGCGTGCCGCCGCCCACCAGGACCGGCACGGTGACCAGCGCGTACTCGTCGATCAGCCCGGCCCGCATGGCCGCCCCGGCGAGCGTCGCGCCGCCGATGTCCATCGGGCCGCCGTCCTCGGCCCTGAGCCGGGCGATCTCGGCGACCGCGTCGCCGGTGACCAGGCGGGTGTTCCAGTCGACCTTGTCGATCGTCGATGAGAACACCACCTTCGGCATGTCCCGCCAGAGGCGCGCGAACTCGATCTCCGCCGGGGTGGCGTTGGGCTGCTGGTCGCCGGTCGGCCAGTGGGAGCTCATCGCTTCCCACAGCTTGCGCCCGTACAGCGACAGATCGCTCGCCCGCATCTGGTCGTACCACCACTGGAACAGCTCGGCGCTCGGCGATGAGTCCGGTCCCTCCCCTCCACCCCAGCTGATGTCGTCGCCGGTCGCGGCGATGTAGCCGTCCAGGGTCACGTTCATACCGAAGATCAGTTTCCGCATCGTGCCAGCCTTCCGTGAGTCGATCTCACACGTACAGACGGGCGCGGCGCGGAAACCTAATCGGTGCGCGATCTGCGTCCGCAGGTAGTCCTCGCGTTCCGGACTCAGCACGGCGTACTCGGCGGGCTCGAGCACCACCGACCGGATCTCGATTTCACCCTCGCAAACGCCTGGTCACGGGGTGTCGGTAAGACTCGTGCAGCCAGGTACACGCGATTGAGTTCGCCCAGTTCAGCGGTGGCCCTACTGATCGGTGGGGAGATGGCTGACGGCGTCTTCGAGGTCGGCGTGGGTAGGCAGGGTGTAGCGGCGGGTGGTGTCGAGGCGGGTGTGGCCGAGGAGTTCGGCGACGACGACGATGTCGACGCCCGCGCGCAGGAGGTTGGTCGCCAAGGTGTGCCGCAGGATGTGGGCGGAAAGGGCGAGGGCGCCCGCGTCGTCGAGGATGTCGGCGTCGGTGGCGAGTTCGTCCATGAGCTGGTCGACCGCCCGGGCCGACAGACGCCCGCCGCGGCGATTGAGGAACAGCGCCGGGGTGTCGGCGCCGGGCCAGGAGGCGCGGTCGGTGCGCCACTCGGCGATGGAGGTCCGCGCGGTGCCGTCCAGGAGCGGGATCTCGCGGGAGGTCTCGCCCTTGCCGGAGCGGACGATGACCTTGCCTTTGCGCGCCGAGAGCGGGACGTCGTCGTCGTCCAGAGCGACGAGCTCGGCGATCCGGACGCCGGAGTAGAACAGCAGCCGGCCGATGGCGCGGTCGCGGGCGAGGGGGCGGCGTTCGACGGCGCGCAGGTAGCGCTTCTGCTGGCGGGCGTCCAGGGCGCGGGGCGCGAGCTTGGGGGCGTCGTCGCGGCGGACGACGGCGGGGCCGAGTCCGAGCTGGGTGAAGAAGTGGTCCAACGCGGTGAGGTGGGCGTTGACGGTATTCGACGCGCGGCGCAGCACGGTCTTCATGTGGGTCTTGTAGTCGCGGATGGCGAAGTCGCGGTTGTGGGCGTCGGTGAGCGGGTCGCCGTCGAGGCCGCTGGCCTCCAGCCAGGCGAGGAAGGTCCGGACCCGGGAGTCGTAGGCGCGGCGGGTGTCGCCGTCCAGCGGGGCCCGCTTCAGCGCTGCGGCGTAGGCGGCGTGGATCGTGATGAACGCCTCGGGTACCGCTTGGTGCTGCCGCCCCACAGCGCCCTCGCAATATCAGAAGTCGGTTCGCCGGGCTAAGCGTAGTCCAGGACCGTGATATCAGAAGCTAGTCCTGCGATTAGCTTCTGATATCGAGAGATATCAGAAGCTTTGATGAGAGGGCGGCGGCGCGTTGATCGGGCCCAAAGTCCCGAGGCCACGCTCAGGCCGAGTCCGTTCGGGGGTCGGCCAAGATACGACGGAAACCGGCAACCAGTGATCTTGAGTTGAACTTGCCGCAGGTGAGGTGCTGGGGCGGATCGGCGTCGGCTGCCCGACCAGGGACAGCGATGCGCAAACGCAGCCGGAGGCCCGATCTTGTGTCACCGTTCGCAGTGGACTTCTTCGCGTACCCGCTCAGATCGGTCAACGGCGCACCCGATAGCGCAGGTGAAGCACCCGGTTGCCCTGAATCACCACGTCAGGATCCTCCAACAGGTGCTGCGCGTGGACCGACCCGAAGTAGCGCTTGCCGGACCCGAACACGACGGGTACGACGTCCATGCGCACCTCGTCGATCAGGCCCGCGGCAAGCACCTGGCCACCGACGTCGCCAGCGGCGACCTCGACCATGCGGTCACCCGCAAGCTCCTGCGCCTTGGCCACGGCTGCCTCGACGCCGTCGACGAAGTGAAACGGCGCCTCGGGGTCCCAGCCCTCGGGCATCGGCCGGTGCGACACGACGACCACGTGGTCGATGCCGCCCGGCGGCTTCCCGTCCCAGCCGTCCGTCAGGTCGAAGACGTGGCGGCCGACGATCGTGACTCCGATCTGGTCCCAGTACGCCCGGGTGTAGTCGTAGGACGTCTGCGACACCTTCAGCTCGCCGCTCTCGTCCAACGGGACGTCACCGCTGGACAACCAGTCGAACAGCGGTCCGGGCTGGTCATTCTCGTCCGCGACGAAGCCGTCCACCGACACCGAGCTGTACATGACCACCTTGCCCACGGGGCTCTCCTCTGCTTTGAAGTGCCCCCAAATTAGCGTGTCGTGAGCTGTCGCTCTTGTAAGAAATCAATCGGCCGGCAGCGGCCAGCCGTCCAGCGCGTGGCCGGGATGTTCGCGCAGGAACCGCCGCCGGACTTCGACGTACCGGGTCGGCGTGAGCCCGGTGAACGCCCGGAACTCGTGGCCGAAGTGGGCCTGGTCGAAGTAGCCTGCGCCACCGGCGAGGTCGCCCCAGTCGATCGGTCCGGCGGGGTTGATCGCGAACACGGTGGCGGCGAAGCGGTAGGTGCGGGCCAGCCGCTTCGGCGTGACGCCGATGAGCTCCTTGAACCGCTGTGCCAGATGAGTGCTGCTGACACCGGCTGCCACGCTCAGGTCGCCGATCGCCACCGCCCCGCTGGTCGCCGCGATGACGCTGCTCGTATGGCGGACCAGCCCCAGGCCGGCGGTCTCGCACAGCCGTCGCATCAGCTCCTCCTCGAGCAGCGTCAGCATCTCGTGCGGTCCGTCCGCCGTGGCCAGCCGGTCTCGCAGCTCAGCAATGGCGGGCCGGCCCCAAACCTGCTCCACCGTCACCGGCCGGTCACACAGCTCGGCCGCGGGCATCGGCAGGAACGGCGCCAGCCCCCACGGCTTGAAGTGCACGCCGACGGACCGGGTCCGGAGTGGGTAGCCGAACTCCAACGCGCGGGTGGGCGTGGTGACCACGCAGCCGTCGGCGTACTCGGCCGTCTCGATGTCGGTGCCGGCGCGGATGCGGAACGGCGCCCCGAGGTTGACGATGAGGAACGCCGACGGCCCCGGCGGCAGCGTCAGCCGGGCGTACGGCGGCGCACCCTCCAGGTAGTAAAGGTCGTCGATCAGCCCGTCCAGCGGCGGTCGCGGCACTCTGGACACGTACTCCACGCCCACAGCATCGCCGACGCCCCGCCGGCATCCCGAGCACGCCCCTGCGCTGGTGCTCGCGAGGGCCTCACCGCGCCCGCGTATGGGTCCGATCTGTACCACGGTGCGTACGGATGTGGCCGCGTGGCGCGACACGCGCACGTGGATAAGGGCATCGCGTCGCGGACGACACCGTGATCGTGGGAAACTTTGGCCTTGACCGCCCGTCCCAAACGCTTCCGGGAGTCACGAGAGCAAAAAGAAAACGCCCCCAGTGGGGGCGCTTCTCAGAAGACAACTTCACACGACGCGCTTTGGGTGTCAGCTCCGATGGTTTGGCGGCCTGGTTGAGCTGAGCGCCTTCTGCGTGCCTGTTCACGTCTGGAGACGTGAGACGGAGACGGAGACGACGATAGCAGCTCACCAGGCGGTCAGTCTCGCGCGCCCTGGCGACACGCCGGGGCCACAGCTCGCCGCTTCCCCGAATTCCCAGGCCGAGGCCGATGTGCCCGGCCGGAAGAATCTGGCGCACTACGAGGGCGCCGAGGTCCTGCCATGCGTGCCCACGCCGCTGTGGTGGCGTCTGGTGACGCTGCTGCGGACCTGCGGCGACGAGATCCGCCCATGCGCGTCGACGCGGCACCTCAGGGCGGATAAGGCCGGCCGCCTGACCGGCATCCCGGCCGTCCTGGACGCCTACAGCAGCCGGTACGGCGTGTCCCACCGAGTCGGCTGGGTCGGCTTCACGAACCGGTTCGAGGGCACGACACGCCGACGCGATCCCCAAACTGCCGCCCGCGCGCGTTCGGTCGTGGAAAGCTGTGGGGCTAACTCCTGTAACAGGAGCCTCAAGACCCTCAGGAGCTGCTCAGGACAAATGAAAACGCCCCGCAGAGCGGGGCGCTTCAACAAACTTCATATCCACTTGTTCAGGACTCTGCTCCACCACCAGCCAAGTGCCACGAGCCGAGTGCCTGGACCGACCGCGCTTGCGCGCGTCCGGAGACGTCTGAGATGACGATAGCAGGCCGTCATCCGGTTAGCCTCCCATGCCCGGAAACCGACACGCCGGGACACTGGCCGACCGGCACAACAACCCCCATGCCGCCCGAGCTTGAGGCCGACAAGCCCGGCAGGACACACCTCGCGCACTACGAGGGCGCCGAAACCCTGCCACGCGTGCCCACGCCGCTGTGGTGGCGTCTGGTGACGCTGCTGCGAACCCGCGGCAACGAGATCCACCCATGCGCGCTGCGCATGGCGCAGCACCTCACCCACCGGGCCGACAAGACCGGCCACCTGACCGACATCCCGGCCGTCCTGGACGCCTACAGCAGCCGGTGCGGCCTGTCGCGCCGGGTCGGCTGGACCGACTTCATGCGCCTGGTCGAGGCCGGCCTGGTCCGCCAGGTATGCGCGGCCGCCCCTGAGCGCCAGGCCCGCTACGTCCTGGTGATGGACCTGGCCGCCCTTCCCGACGACCTTCCGGCCGACCTCGCGCGTGAGCTTCGCCGCTACGTCGATGACCCCAGGACGGCCGCCAAAGGCCGCCCGACACGCGCCGGAGAGGATGCCGCGCTCGCCGAGTGCGAGGTGATCCGTGAGGGCTCAGCGGCCGGCCCGCGCGTCGCGAGCAAGCTCGGTTGTGGACGACTTCACACGTCTCCTTATATGCGAGAGGGTTCTCCCCCCTCCCCTCAGCCTCGGCAGTCACAAGGGCCTCAGCGGCCGCCCCTGGAACCGGCCTGGGGGCAGGATCGCAACGACGAGAAGGCCGCCGCCCTTGACTTTGTAAAGGAGCTGGGGCCGGAGTGGGCCCGGCAGCGCGGCGGCCAAGTGCTCAGCGAGAACGAGATCGGCGAAATCGCCCACCTCGTAGTGCTGCTGCTGCACCACGTACGCCGCAGCGAGGCCGCCGAGCTGCTCACCGCCCAGGTGAGCAGCGCCACCGACCTGGCCGGAGTGCTGCGCTGGCGCATCGGCCGTACCCTGGCCGGCCTGCGCCGCGCTCAGCGCCGCTCCGAGGCGCTGAGGGTCGACGACGACGGCGAGCGGCATGCCGCGTTCCTCGAGGTCAACGCCGCCCGCAATGCGGCCAACGCCGCCCGCAAGGCCGCGCTCGTGGAGGAAGCCCGCCGCCGGGCCCGAGAGATCCGCCAGCAGCGCGAGGCCCGCGCCGAGTCCCCCCTGGCAGCCCGGACGCACAGCCCAGACCGTCGCCGCGGCCCTGAGCCGGCCCCGGCGGCGATCGTTCCCCTACGGCACTACGGGACCGCCCTGGAGCCGGAGAGCGTGTTCCGCCGCGAGGTCCTGGAACGGCACCACGCCCCGGCTCCGGCCCAGTCGATGTGGACTGAGCCCGAGGAGGTCTTCCAGGGCGAGCTGGAACGACAGGCCGCCTGCAGGTCTGTCGCCGCGAGCTCGCCGGCGGCGCCGGCGGCTGTCACCCGGGCCGAGCAAGCCCGGGTGGACGAAACCGAGGCCGTCGGTGGCGTCATGTTGTCCGACGAACGAAGGCATGGGTGACTCTGGTGCCCGCGTCGCTTAAACAATTGGCTAGGTCATCCGTTATGAGAGTTCTTTCGACCCCGATGGTGATTGTTTCTGCTGTGATCTCGGCTGCCACGAGCTCATGGCCAAGATCTCCGCTTCTTCGGACGCGGATATGGAACGCCGGCACCGGGCGCGTCTCCTCGACAGGCTGAAGCAGGCTGAGCACCGCCATGCCGATCTCGTCCATGGGAATCGTTAGCTCCGGGGCGAACTGCCTCTCATCGACGTAGGCGATGATTCGTGCCCCTGGGAACACATGTCTGATTACTGCTGGGTAACTATATGGCAGTGGAACGCGCCGGAACTCCACTGACGGTGGCGGAAAAGGCACGGATCATCCACCGTATCCTTTCTGTGCAATTACGTCCCCGATCGTTTGCGGCGGTAGGCGACAGAAAAGTTTGACGCATCCGTCCTAGTCTTGGCGACCTTCCGGCTCGCTCTCTTTCGCCTCGATCGCCTGCATGAGTTGATTTGCCAGGCGCATACACCGCTCGGGGGTATAACCCTTAGGCGCACGAAAGATCAGGCGTTCTCCCGCGCCAGTCCGGACATCGACGATGTCCCATCCCATCCACTGGGTGATGGCCATCGCCTTCACGCTGTCCGGATCCAGCCCGAGCCCTGTCGCAAGGGCATCCAGGCGCCAGACGTCGGGCATCCGGGGGACCCGGCCACTTAACACGTCCGTTATCCACTGTGCGGTGAGATTTTGACCTGTGGTCCTGCTCACGGACCGCAAGGCGAGCGTCCGGATGCTGATGCCCGTGTTCTCGACGTGGCTGCGGATGCTGTCGCTCAAGGGGGTCGTGGGGGGCTGTGCAGGTGTCACTCGTTGCGACGGCATTTGGTTGTCAGCTCCTCGACTTATTTTTGCCGTGATCGCCCCCATCATGCCCGCTAGATCCTGATGACAGCGAGCGAACCCCGGCGATGCCCCCGGGCCGTACCGTCAACAAGATGGGGCGGGAACGTTCCCACCTCGAAGACGCCGCCGCAGGAACCTTTCGGTTTTCACGTGCTTCTGTGCACTGCTTGCATTACAGTGCGACCTGCAGTCGAGCTGTCAGCAGAATCTGATGATGTGATACTCCATCGGAGAGGTTGGCTATGGCGGGAAAGCCGCAGATGCACCTGCGGAGCGCGGCGCTTTTGCAAGCCGTGATATTCGGACACAGTCACAGCGTGGCCGAGTTCGCTCACCGTGCGGCCCTCACCAGACAGTGCATTGACGGTCTGCTCAGGCGAGGCACGTGCCGCCGTACCACGGCGGATGCCATCGCGGCGGCAGCGGGGGTGCAGACTCTCGACCTGTTCAACCCTTATCTGTCATCAGATTCTGCTGACAATAGAGATCTGTGATCTCGCTGTGCGTTTTCGACCAAGGAATTACAACCCCTCCCCTTGGGGATGGCTTTTGTCAAGAAGTCCGATTCGCACTATTTCGATTGAGAGCTACGCATTCCGCCGCGCCGTTCTCAGCCTGGCCGGCTCCAGAGGGTGCGTACTCGCTCACCAGGAAGAGCATGGCGCCTTCCGTAAACCTCACGAAAGGAATCGTCTCTTGACGATGAAGAAAGCCTTCCTCACCGGCATCCTCGCGGCCGCTGCCGCGATCACCCCGGTGGCTGTGGCCGCCGAGGCTGCGCTGGCGAGCACCACTCCGGACGCTGACATCAGCAGCTCCGCGGTCGCGTACACCCCGGGGCCCGGCACGGTGGGTGCTCCCGGCGGGGGCAACGTTCACGAATACATCCTGAACGGCCGCTCGTACACCCTGCCCAGCTGCCAGTACGCCGTGAACGGCGGGATCTACATCATGCCCACGTGTGGGGCGAGCTACCGCCGTCCGATGTACATCGTGCAGGGCCGCACGTACGCCCTGCCCGGCGACTGGTGCGACCAGCGCATCGGCGGGCTGTCCGGCCAGCTGTACGGCCTCTCCGATTACACGATCGACGAGCGCGTCATCCACCAGTACGTGGTGGGCACCCGCACGTACACCCTGCCCAGCTGCCAGTACGTCATGAACGGCGGGATCTACATCATGCCCACGTGTGGGCCGAGCTACCGCCGTCCGATGTACATCCTGAACGGTCGCTCGTACGACCTGCCTGGCGACTGGTGCGACCAGCGCGTCGGACTGCCCGGCTCGTGGTACGGCCTCTCCGGTCGCGGGTTCGGCGTCAGCTGGGGCGGGTTCGGCCTCGGTCGCGGGTTCGGCGTCAACTGGGGCGGGTTCGGCCACGGCTGGGGACGTCCTAGCTGGGGCGGCGGCGGCTGGGGCGGCGGCTGGGGCGGTCCGCGTCCCGGCTGGCCGGGCCGTCCGACTCCCGGTCCTGGTACTCCGGGCCCGGGGACTCCCGGTCCGGGGACTCCCGGTCCTGGCACCGGCACTCCGGGCCCGGGGACTCCCGGTCCTGGCGGTCCTGGCACTCACGGCCCGGGGACTCCCGGCGGCTGGGGTGGTCCGGGTGGTCCCGGTACTCACGGCCCGGGGACTCCCGGTGGCTGGGGCGGTCCCGCCCGCATGGCCAGCGTGCGCTAGCTGGTGATGTCGCCGCCGACGGCCGGGTGGCTACGGACCCAAAGGTCCCGGCGACGACATCATCGCAAGCTTCTCGGCGGGGCCGCGCCACCGCCGAGATCAACGAGAGACGCGAGGCCACCAATAGACGTCTCTCGGCCAGTTCGCGGCGGCTGGGGTCCACTCCCGGTGCTCCGGCTGATCGTTTCCATTTCACGCCGCACCTGGGCATGAGTGTGGAGTGGAAACACACCGCGAGAGAGCGGCTGCGACCCGGGATGTCGCAGCCGCTCTCCTCTGATCCCGCACAGCGTCCAAGCCCAGTCCCCAGGTGATGGCAACGAGTTCGACGGCCAGGTGCGCCTGTCCGGCCTCCGCTCTCGGAAGAGCAGTTCGTAGCCGATGACGAGGCCGCGGTGTGGACGCGGAAACCCGCCGGCGCTCCCCGACGAAGCCCCCCATCGCGCCCGCTGACGGATTCCCGGTACAGCCTGCAACGAAGGGAATCGCAATGACCCTGGATTGGTGGGTCATAGGGGCGCTGCTAAGCCTGCTCGCGGCGTTGGCTTGGCCACCATGCCGGGCCGTTATGGATCGGCAGCGGCCGCACCTCCTCAGCGGCCTCGACGAAGCCGGGCGTGACGAACAGGACGAACTGGTGAGGGCATACGCGGTCACCAGCATCGGTGCCGGATGGTTCACCACAATGTCGCTCACTGACACATGGGGCCACGTCGCCGCGTACGCCGCGAAGCGTTCCACGGACACCGGCATCGCCTCTGTGTACGTGGTGCAAGGCGGCCATAGATGGTGCTGGCAGCGTGGCCGTATGACGGACAGCCCGGCGGTCACATCCGAGGAGGCTGGAATGCGGGCGGGGACGAACTGGCGACCCACCGCTCCTACGCCGTCGACGGGAAGTGCCCGCGGGGGCGGTTCCATGAGGCGCCGACGTCGCGTGACGGCGCCAGCTGGCTCCAGCCTGGCCGCCCTAACCGGTGATGTCGCTGCCAGCCGGCCGGGTGTCCACCGGCACCGGAGAGCCAGCACCACCACAACATCCCCGGCGGGGCCGCGCCACCGCCGAGAGCAACGAGAGACACGGGGACGCTGGTGGACGTACCTCGCCCAGTTCGCGGTAGGCGTCGTTACCCGAAACCCCAGCTGATCGTTTCCGAGAAGCTTCCGCGCGCCCGCATCGCCGACGTCGCCCGCATCGGAGCTCCACCGCCGACCTGGCCGGAGTGCTGCGCTGGCGCATCGGCCGCACCCTGGCCGCACCTTGGCCGCACCTTGGCCGCACTGCCCGCCGTGCCGAGGCGCTCCGGGTCGACGACGACGGCGCCCGGCACAGGGCATTCCTCGCTGCCAACGCCGCCCGCAACGCGACCAACGCCGCCCGCAAGGCCGCGCTCGTGGAGGAAGCCCGCCGCCAGGCCCGCGATCGTCCTCGTACGGCCCTACAGCACCGCCGTGGAGCCCGAAGAAGCGTTCCGCCGCGAGCTGGAAACCGCGAAACCACCCATCACCCCTGCCTAGGAGGAACCATGATCCACGACCACACGTCCACCCACCCCGACGTGTATGACCGGGGCGTCCGGGAGGGATGGGCCGACCCGGAGACGGACCCCACCCGGATCGACTGGGCCGGCCGCCAGGCCGCCGCGATCCCCTCCCACGTGATCGACGGCCGCCCGGTCAACCCCTGCGAGCAGACGCCCGTCCGGTACGGACACAACGAGCTGGGGCACTGGGGTGAGCAGATCGCGGCGGACGCCGTCGTCACCGTCGACACCGAGGACGGCCGCCGCTGGCTGGTCATGGTCGAGCGGAGCGAGGGCCATGGCTGGGCCGTCCCGGGAGGTCACGTGGACCCCGGCGAGGACCCGGCCGCGGCTGCCGTCCGCGAGCTGGAGGAGGCCGGCCTCGTCCTGAAAGGCGCGACCTGGCAGGCACTTCCCGCCCGGTACGTGCCGGACCCCCGTACCAGCGATGAGAATGGATGGTGACGGTGCCCGCCCGGATACACCTGGGCACCATCCCCCACGCTGAATTACCGACCCCGGCGGGGGGTCGACCACGCCAAGCGGGCCACGTGGGTGCTGGCCGACACATATGCCGTCCTGGCGGCCCACCTGGAGACAATCCACCGGGGGCGCATGTTCGCCGCGCACCAAGCCATGCTGTCCGAACTGCTCGGCTGACCCGTCTCGCCCGGCGGGACTTCTTCTGACAGAGCGCCCATCCTCTCGGCTGGAGAGGATGGGCGCTCTCGCTTGTCCGGAGGCCGCTCGGTCAGTGGCTGGGCTCTCCAGCTGATCATGATCACCGTGCTTCTTCTCTGACTACTGATAACGCCCCTTCTCCGGAGCCAGAAGCGACCGTCGATCCCCGTGGGAGGGACCCCGATGTGGAGCGGATCGGACGCCACGGCGGATGGGCCGACGGCTCCCGCGCCCTCCTCGGCTACCTCGAAGAGGCCGACCGCTGGACCGACAACCCCGTCACCGGGCTGTAGGGCGCCTTCGCGTACTCAGACGCGAAAAGGGTCCACGCCCGCCCGTCTGGACGACCGTGAACCCTTCAGGCCGCCGTTGCCGCGGCGACCTTCGCTTGTTCTGGTGCGGTTCCGCGTGTCAGTTCGGAAGTCTCACCAGCTCATCGACGCTGTCAGACGTACCTGTGAGTACATCCATTTAGCGTTCGCTTCTTCATTGAACAGGAACAAAACGGACACCGGCGCTAGACCACGTCGAACTCGTTCCCCTCGGGATCCACCATCGCCACCGCATAGTGATCAACCCCGGACTGCGACAGCACCCGCACAACGGACGCCCCCGCCTGGACAAGCCGCTCCACCTCGGCATCCACCCGCGCTTTCCGGGTCTCCAGCGGTACGTCCTCCCGCTTGCCGCCCACCTTCACATCCAGGTGGAACCGGTTCTTGACCGCCTTGCCCTCAGGCACCTGCTGAAACCAGATCCTCGGCCCGTACCCCTCGGGATCGACGATGCTGTCGCTGCCGTCCCCCTCGCCCAGCTCGTCCTCGGGCACTCCGATACTGCGCCAGTAATCCCGCCACGTATCGAATCCACCCGGCGGCGGCTCCACCATGTACCGCAGCGCGCCCGCCCAGAACCGGGCCATCCGCTCGGGTGCCGCACAGTCAATGACCAGCTGATAAGAAACCATGGCAGCCATCCTGCCGGACCCATCCGACAACCGACGGCCGCGGACGTGGCCTTCGTCGAATCCGGGGAAGGGGCGGGGGCCGATAGATCGGCTGGGCATGCTGGTCCAACTCTGTACGCTGCCGTGGCTCGGGTTCGTACCCGACGACGTGACCGCCGCGCCGGCGTCCTGTGAGAGCGCCGCTCTACCCGCGCGTAAATTTGCGGGAAATTAGGTTCGCGCAAGCCATCCGGACCCGGCGGGCGCATGGTTTCGTCACGGAATCGCGTGACGAAACATGGTGAGAGTGATTATGTTTCGTCACGCCATTCCGTTACGAAAGCAGGAGTCGACGATGGCAGCGGAACCCGACTACGACATGCTGGCCGCCCGCATCCTGCGCCGGATGCGCCCCGAGATCGCCCAAGCGTTCCTGGACAGCCCGGAATGGCGCGAGATCCCCGAGGAGCTGCGCGAGCGCATCTATGTGGCCGACGCCCGATGGGAGGAGATCGAGCGCCGCGAGCGGCTCGATACGTCGCCGGCAGGGCGTGACGAAACCCCGGCGACGACGGCGACGCAGGGCGACCCCGAGCCCGGGGAGTGCCAGGGATGCGGCGCCCCCATCCAGCGCGCCGGCACCGGCCGCCGCGCCCGCTACTGCAGCCAGGCATGCCGCCAGCGCGCCTACCGGATCCGCACCACGCCGACGACCGCCACGAGCCCGGCGCACCACCTGGCCGAGCAGGTCGCCACCTCCGCGAGGCGAGCCGCCGACGCCATCACCGCCCGCACCGACGCCGGACCCGACCTCGGCCGGGCACGCGCCGCGCTCGCCGAACTCGCCGCCATGTGTGACGAAACGTCGTGACGCAACCCGGCCGACATCGCCCGGCGACGGTGGTTCCGAGAATCGGCCCGAGGCCGAGCTCCGGTGCCCGCCGTACAGGTCGGGGCGATCGACGCCGAGCGAAGCTGGAGGGCCTGAAGCGCGAGACCGGTGAACCGGCCGACACTCAGACTGCCTGACATTGGCGTGTTACGCGCGTGCGGCACGGGCCTGCAGAGCTATGACACGCGGCGTATAGCGATCCTGAGCCTGTGGCCGATCTTGTGAGACCGTGACGGTCATGACCATCGATGCCACCGCTTCGAGCGGCGCTCATGGCGCGGCGACCGCACGCCGCACCGACAGCTATCTGATCACCATCGCCAACCAGAAGGGCGGCGTGGGCAAGACGATGCTCACGCTGTCACTGGCTGCGCACACCGCCAAGGCGAACGGCCGGGCATTCGTCTGGGACATCGACCCGCAGGCCAACGCCTACGACCTGACCAGTGTCATGAGCTCCCCCGGCTACGACGTCGTCCACGAACTGGACCCGAACCGGGTCGCCGACGTACGGCGGATGCGCCAGTACGACACCGTGTTCATCGACTGCCCCGGCAGCCTGGAAGGCCGCGAGATCCTGTCGCAGATCGTGAAGGCCTCCACATTCGTACTGATCCCCTACGACCACGAGCCCGAGTCGATCCTGCCGACCCTGCGGACCGCGCGCCGGGTCGCCGAGCTCGGCATCCCGTACGCGGTCGTCGTGACCAAGGCCAATCCGCAGGTCGGGGCCGACCACGTGATCGACGCCTGGAAGACGCTCGAAGACCAGCAGATCCCGCACTTCCAGTCATTCGTCCGGCTGTACCGGGCATGGCCCAACAGCCTCAAGGCCGGCGTGCCCATCACCCGATGGAACGAGCGGTACGCCCCCAAGGTCCGCGAGGATATCGCCGCCGTTCACACCGAGCTGCTGCTGAACATCGGCCGGGTCGCCGGAGCCCGCCCGTGACGATGGCAGGTGAATCCATGACCAAGAACAAGCGCAAGGGATTCGACGACCTGATCGCCCGGCGGGAGGAACTCGGGGACGCGTCTCCGCCGTGGACCCTCCCGGAGGAACAAGGTCCTGAACCCGTTGCTGAGCCGTCCCCAGGATCCGCCGCTGGCCCCGCGGGCCCGGAGGCCATTCCAGCACCGTACGAGACCGCTAGCACCGGAGACCTCACCCTGGCCGAACGTGACGACCTCGCGGCCT